>JBBDJK010000135.1:0-2484 GCA_040879905.1 Balneolaceae bacterium
TTATATTTCCGTTACCAAACTTCTCTTTACCGTTAACCTACTTCTCTATAGGAGAATAGATTTTAAAAATTATATTGAATTCGAGGTTATGAAAATTATTAACTATTCGGTCATCCTAATACTGCTTCTTTTAACGGTTGGGTGTATCACATCAAGCCAAGATGATGAACTGAGAAGATTCGCAATTCTGTTTAATGCAAGTGAAGTTGGGGAGCCCTTGGCAATTGAATCAGATACAATAATTGTAACCGATTTTAAATTCGCCATCGACAGGTTTAACCTCTATTCGGATACGGATGTCATTTTACAGACGGGGGATGAGGTAACCGCTTTAATATTCGCTTATACGGATGTTGCGTCGGGTAACAAGCTCATTTTGGATGTGGATATGGGGGTTCGGGAAGTGGATACATTCAGAGAGTATGAAATCTTTCTGGAACCGGTCGCCAGCAGAACAAATATTTTTGATGAAGATTTCTTTGGCGATGATCAAAACTATTCTGTTATCATAAGAGGAACGATCAATAGCTTGCCATTTACGTTCAGATCGTCAGCAGCTTTTGAAAAATCTTATCCTTTTGAACCGGTTACGTTAGGAGAAAATCGGGAGACTTTAACACTCTTAAAAAAGATATCGATGTTAGATATATTTGAGGACGCGGATGGGCAATTTATAAATCCGGTGCTTCAGGCAAATGAGGAAAAAATTATCTCGAACCTGGAAAACTCACTTATTCTTGAAGTAGGTGCATCTTCCATCTTTGATATGTTCCAATAGCTAATCTTTTTTTAAGACATTCTGGATCTGAAAGGGCTTACCTTGATAATTTGAGAGAATGCGTTAGAGATCAATTGAACATAGGTTGATCGCCGGTCTTGCATATTTAATTGGGAGTTTGTATTGATTTTACCCCAGGCAACGGCTTCTTCTCTGTGATTATCCCATATCAGATATTTTGTTTCAAAACGTATTCTTTCTTCAACTTTATTCTCATGTCCGGCGTACGTATCTCCACCTACTTCTGCCTGGTATGGAGTAAAAAAGAATTGATCCATAATCAGTATAAAACGACAATTGCTTTCCCCATTTGTGATACGGGTTCCGGGTTTGGGTGATATCATCTTCATTGAGCCGCTTCTTAGTTCAAATTCACGCAGTTCAAATGTTTGATCCGGTACTTGATGATGACTGATCATCCCATTTACAGAAGCCGTTGTTTGTCTGGATAGAAGTGTTGTCAAATGGTTCTCAAAAAGATCCCGCTCGGTTGGCCTGAGCGCTCCAAATACATGATCGGGGAACTCTTCAAACAGATAGTCCGTCTCAATGGTGAATAGTGACACACTATTTTGATCCGATTCAACATCAACATCCTGAATCAGAACCTGATTTGCATTGTTTGAACATGAACTGATAAATAAAACGATAATTAGAAGCAATGGATGCGATAAAAATCTTGACATAGAAATCAAACAAAGATGATATTATAAAACATTATGCTAATGAATAATGACAATTTGCAAAACCTTCAATTTCACACAAGGCTCTCCCTGCAGTATTGAACAGCATCAAATTTAATGGTTTTGATGATCATTTGATGCTTTTTTAACAACTTTTTAAATTGAATCTATTTGATTCGAGTTATTGAGATAGGCTGTTGTAATAATCGAAGAAACGTTTGATGTCGTTATAGGAACGTAAATCAAGCCGGTTCTCCTCTACATACTGTTCCATCTGATCTTGATGGGAATCGATGGCCCTCAGTATGTTTCTCTCCCGAACTCTTCTTATTCGTTCCGTTTTACCCTCTTCCTCTTTATGGATGTATAACTGTTCATCGGTTGTATATTCGTCAACCTGTGTAGCTGAACCGTATGTAGGTACATTCTCCAGAAAGCTGATATCATGTTTCAGTAGTGCGGTTACAGGGCCATCACTTAATACCTGCACAAACTCATTGGCATCCAATCCATCAGCTTTGAACCCTTTTTTAAATTCCAATTCATTCTCGTTAGAAGTAAACGTAAAACCGCCCATTCGTTCTGCATTGATGGCCAAAATGTTGCTGCCATCTACAAACTCAATCTGATTTTCATATACATTATAATTCATCATCAAGGGTTCAGTTACATTTCCATCAAAGAGTGTAACATATCCTTCCCGGTAGTTTTCAAAAAAGTATGGTGATCCAATGGTCTGAGTTGCACGGGCATTCGGCACGATATTGTTTCGAACCAAGTTACGCAGATCCTCAACGGTTACATCGGTGTCTTGTGATTGAACCACTGTTGGGTTAAATGTGATGAACAGTAGTGTTGTTATAAAAATGAGACTGAATATGTATGTAAATTTCTTCACGTTTTGAACTTTTTTAGGGGTTTAATCATTTTTTATCATGCTTTCATGTTATAAACAGATTAAGCTACGATGTTATTGTTTGAAAGTCGAGTTTTTATGTAAAAGGCATTGGGATCAAAGATCTC
>JBBDJK010000136.1:0-2478 GCA_040879905.1 Balneolaceae bacterium
ACAAGGGCAAAACCGCTGCCGTAAACCAGATTGTAACTGACCGGTGATTTCATTCCGGAATCAACAATACGAAGTAAAACGAGTGCGGATTGAAGTGTTCCCGTCATATTCCCAAATATGGCTGCAAATCTTTCAAAAACAAATTCGTTAAACGCATCTCGGGTCATCAAGACGATGATTCCCCACGTGGCAAAACCAACCAGAATGGAGATCAAAAGCAGAGGAATCCAATAATGTGCAACTACGACTAAACTGATGGCCGCAACCGATGCGACAATCATAAAATCCATAAACAGATTGGAACAACGGGTCATGGTTACATCATCTATCAGCCTGCTGCTGCCTTTCATATCCAGCGCTCTCCGGACAACGAGTGCTACAATTGCTGCAAAGATGAAATGAAAGGACCATAGTGTGGATACTTCATTATCTGCTCCTACATGAATTAAACCCGCCTCCATCAATTTCACAACCATATAAGTCAGAATAAATGTAGATCCGATTAAACCGAGATGAAACGAGAGTGATTCAATATTTTCGGGTGAGGTAGTGATTTTTTCATTCCCATTGGCTTCGGGATTGGACATAATCCCTTTTCTTACATCATCCGGAAGTTCTTTATCACCATCCAGATAGAAGGCCTTCCCCTTTTTAATACCCCTTCGGACCAACCCTATTCCGGCTGTATATGCAATTAAAAACCCAACCGCTGAAAATGTAAGCCCAACGACTCCCCCATCTTCGAATCCGAACTGTTCCCAATTAGACCCAATCGAGTAAGCAATCCCGGGGTTCATCCCAAATGAGAGGGGAGGTAAAAACCCGATCCCTACGAACAGCTCCGGCATAATTGTATAGAAAAGCATAAAAGCGATCAATAGGCCGATAATTGCCTGAACCAGATAGACGGATAGAAAAATCATCCCAAATTTGATAGAGGATAAACCAATCTCCCTTTTGGGTGCACGTAAACCCAAAGCAATAAATAACAGTGCGAGCAGATGGTAGACATAGGTGCCCAGCCTCTCAGTGGTCAGATCAATCAATCCCAACAGATTGGCTCCCACAATTAATCCAAGGACACCTGCAATTAAGTTTGCGGGAATGAGATACTTTTGAAGAATTGAAATTTTGCTTCGCATCCATGTACCCAATACCAGCAATACCCCCATCCAGGCAAAATCCAGGAAAAATTGTCCGGCAGATATGTCAAGAAACCAGGAACTCATTAAATGGACCTCACCGGCCGTTCACCTTTTTTTAATCGATTCATATAAAATTTCCATTGAAGTGCACTTTTACCCTCTACTGTAAACTGAAGCGTTTGATTAGGTGTGGTTACCGATAATTTATGATTCTGTTCGACAGAAATGGTTCGAATCTCTTCATGTGACAGATGATATTGATCAGAGCCCATAAAAATGGACAATCCCGTTGGTGTTAACTCCACTATTGCCCGATTCAATTTAACCAGTTGATGATCCTCATCTATGGTATAGATCTGACTCCCATTGTGCTGCAGCACAATCTCTTCCGATTCATTGATCCAGGTCATCGGCATTTTATTAATTAAATCATACAAGTCGATCAAGGAATGTTCTTTTCCATCTCCATCGATCACTCTTGATGCAATATTCATTTTATATCGAAACCCGGCATTTCTGCTGAATATATGCACTCCATCAGGTGAAAAAACGGCATTACTTGCACCCGTTTCCGGACATCGATAGAGCAGTCTCTGTACACCGGCGGCAGGCTTTTTGCATGATACTGGCATACAATCAGCCGGTGGATGGTATTCATCAAAGTCGATCAATTTCCGGCAATGAGCTGAGAATATTTCATAATTTTTGAAATCCGAAGCGAAAATGGGATCCAAAAAACGAACTTCGACACTGCTTTTCCGATAATGATCAGCCCATCGGGGCCAGCTTAGATGAGACCCGTGAATCTGAACCGGATGAATGGGTATTTTCATTTTCCAGAACAGTTTAAGTGTTGTTTCAATAATGGGTTTGGGCTTGCCATCCCATCTCCGCCCGCCCTCCGGAAAGATCACAATCATTCGATTTTGATCAATCATTTTGATCACACTTCGAACAATACCGGGTTCAGGTACATATTTGCTGGTGGGTACAATACCGATGCTGTCCATAAAAATTCTCGGGAGAGTCTTATGAAACTGATCACGTGTCATAACTCCGGCCGTCGGCTCCCGGGTCAACCCAACATTCAACATAAACGGATCAAAATAGTTGGAGTGGTTCCCAAAGATAAAGCAGGGGCCGGTCAGAGGCATGTTTTGAGGGTTCGTTATGCGAGGTTTGAACAGCAGTTTTGTTGTCGGAATAATTGTATTTCTCATGAAGAGAAATGTTTTCTCCGAAAATCCTCTTTCATTCTTCTTAAACCTAAATCCTTTGACCATAATCAGTTAACCATAAAACCACTTAACGGGAGCAGCATGAACTGCTTTTT
>JBBDJK010000137.1:0-2468 GCA_040879905.1 Balneolaceae bacterium
TCGAAATTTCAGGTCGGGTGATTGATGCTGAATCCGGTACAGGTCTTCCGGCTGCGACCGTTCAACTGGAAGGTACTTTTCGTGGTACAATTACAAACAATGAGGGATATTTTAAAATTGAGCTGGAACAACTTCCGGCAAGATTGATGTTCAGATATATAGGGTTTGAGTCAGATTCTCTTAATATCACAGAGAATATGAGTGAACCTGTGGAGATTGCCCTTAAACCCACGGTTACTGAATTGGGAGAGATAGTGGTAACGGAAAAGGATCCGGGCTTGTCTATTATGGAGATTGTGATTGAACGTAAAAAACTTTGGAGAGCTACACTGACAAATTATAGGGTAGATGCCTATACCCGTCAATCCATTAGCAATGATACGTCCATCGTGTCAATTAGTGAAAGCAGTTCCATAGCTTATTGGGATGAGAGTCGTGGGCACAAAGAGATTCAGATATCAAAAACTCAAACATCCAACATATCTGAGGGAGAAAATTTTGCAGGTGTTAGTTATATGCCCAATTTTTATGATGATAATATAGAAATTGCAGGTTATAACATGGTTGGAATCACCCATCCAAATGCCACTCGTTTTTACCAATTCAAATTACTTGAAATAAGTCAGATGGATGGTAAACCGGTGTATAAAATTGAGGTAACACCCAGGCGTGAGCTTCAACCCCTTTTTGTTGGAGTGGCTTGGGTGTTGGGAAGAGATTATGCACTTCTTGAAGTTGATCTGAGACCAAATGATGTTGTCAATTTTCCGCCACCTGTTCAGGATTTTGAGTTGGCTTATAAACAACAATACAGCGATTATGGCGGCGAATATTGGCTCCCTGTGGATATGAGAGTGGAGGGGCTCATTCGTATAGGTTTAGTTGGATTGCGCTTTCCTGCAATCAATTTAAGACAAGTATCACGATTATCAGACTATGAAATTAATGTTGAAATTCCTGATTCAGTATATGCACAAGGCACTCAGATGATTCGTGCAGACTCATCTTTTATCGAAATCGGAAGGATTGAAGTTGAGCCAATACCTCTGACTGAAGAGGAACTCATTGCTTATGAGACAATAGACAGCACGAGTACCCTTGAAGAAGCCTTCAAACCCGAGGGGTTTCTCGCCAAAATGCTTGAATCGTCAGAAGAGAGAGATCGTTCAGGAAGATCATTAGGACTAGACAAGTTCATTCCCAAAGGTTTGTCTCCCGTTTGGCGATATAATAGAATGGAAGGACACCATGTTGGGCTGAAATATGATAGACAATTCAATGAAGTTGGCCTCAGGACTGAACTGTTTTCAGGATACAGCTTTCATAGTGAAGAGTGGGATATTGGGGTCAACGTTGAAAAAAAAGTTCTTACCATTGATAATACAAGGTTACATCTTTTAATGGGTTTTGAAAATCAAACAAGCACACGTTTCATCTCAAATCTATATACAATAGGGATGAATAGTTTGAATACTCTGCTTGGCAGTGAAGATTACTTCGATTATTATCGGAATGAGAGATTTTCGGGAGGCCTAAGAGTACAAAATATATGGTCTCGAACGGATCTTACTATGGTTTTTCAACGTGAAAATCATAGCTCTTTTGATCCGGATCGCGTATTCGATAACAGTGTATTCGGATGGCACAAAAAGAGACGAGATCATATTGCGATCAATAATGGAACGTTGCAATCTGCCCGATTTGAGATCGGATACAATCTTTCATCGCAAACATTTGGACTTACGGGTCATAGACAAATACGTTTAATGGCCGAATTCAGCAGTGATAAAATTGGCAGCGATTTCAATTTTAACAAATATGCGGTTATTCTGGATTGGAATGTCAATACTTTTTATAAAAGACGACTGTTTGCCAATACACTTGACTTGCATTTGTCTGCCGGCACAGCAACGGGACATTTGCCATTGCAAAGATTTGGAACAATTGATGGATCAATGACTCGATTTTCACCATTCGGTTCTTTAAAAACCCGACTCAATTTGCCCTATGAAGGAAAAGAATATTGGCTTGTTACGGCTGAACATAATTTCAGAACGATCCCTTTTGAACTGTTGGGTCTGAAAAAACTGGCCGATAAAGGATGGGGTATGATTATCTTTGGAGGAGCCGGCGAAAGTACAGCAGATGGTAAATATCCGGATAATCTGATGATTAGTGATGGAATTCATTCAGAAATAGGGGTCAGTTTGAACAGTGTTTTTGGAATATTGAGAATCGATTTTGCAAAAAGATTGGACCAACCGGAAACATTTATAGGTTTTAGTGTGCCAAGATATTTTTGATTTTAATTTCTATGGATGGTGTGTAAAGCCCGACATCGTTCTCATTAAAAGCATTTTGACTTATAAGTCAGAAAGGTGATATATTTACTCTTCTTTTGGTTTTGGGGCTGTAGCTCAGTTGGCTAGAGCGTCGCGCTGGCAGCGCGAAGGTCCGGGGTTCGAGTC
>JBBDJK010000138.1:0-6125 GCA_040879905.1 Balneolaceae bacterium
ATGTAAATCAGTGTGACAATAGGATGTCAGCAGTCTTCTATAGTTTCTTGTAAAAAGATAGATGATGCCCCAATCGTACCCGCAACTTATTCCTTCAGAACCACTTCTTGAAAATAGAATCAGCAAAGAGTGGTTCTCATATCTACCCAAAAAACCCGGAGTATATCGTTTTTATGATGATGCCGGTTTATTATTGTATGTTGGTAAAGCGAAAAATCTGAGAAACCGGTTGTTCAGTTATAAAAGAGCGAAATCCGGACAGGTATCAAGTAAAGTCTCGAAATTAATTGCAAGGATTTCAACAATTGAACTGGATATCACCGATTCTGAATTGGATGCACTGTTAATGGAGAACCGTTTGATTCGTCAGAATCGGCCTGAATATAATCGTATCAATAAAGAGACAGAGACTTACTACTTTGTCTATTTCAAACCGGGGGTAGAGGGTCTTGAATTTCGGCTTGCGATGAGAATTCATGATGAAACCGATCCAAATAATTGGTATGGATGTTTAAAGGGGCATGCCTCCGTTCGGCGAGCCATGGGGTGTCTGCTTCGATTTTTGTGGATGACAGAACACACTGTTGTTGACCCAATGCATCTTCCTGTTCAGTTAACACGTAATCTTACTCCGATGAGATTTTATCTCGCATGGGGCGAAAATTCAGTAATCAATGAAACGAATGGATTCGCTTTAGTGCAAAAATGGTTAATGGGAGAATCTTGTGAACTACTCGATTGGTTTGCCGTCCATCTGGATTATTCACAGAAACCGGATCGGCCAATATTTCAGAATCTTCATTTTGAATACCAACTGGAGTGTCTTAAATGGTATTATGATCGAAAATTGGTTCAACATCGCATTCTCAGAAAGGGACGCCGTCTGATTGCTCAGGATGAAATAGATGATGAAATGGTAAAAGTGTTTGTTGATAGTCCGGAGTATCCAATGTAAAGGTAATTGGTTCACCTCCACATTGACTCGATTAGCTGCAGTCTTCCATATACTGAAGTTTACACTTGTTTATCCGGCTCCTCCGGACGCACCACCGCCTGCACTTCCAACGCTGGCTCCGCTGCCACCAACACTTCCTGAAAACGATGATGTACCGGTCGATGAAAGAGAGGTTAATTTTGAAGCCATAGTGGCAGGAGTTGTTGCAGTCCCCGGTAGAAACAGAATCCATGGTATCACACGGGTTGTCTCTGTACTGTTGAACCGGTTCATTACCCTCTCCATCTGCTTTCCGGACAATCCGAATGCAGTTGCATAAATAAAATGCCGATCCAATTTACCCTTCATGATAATGCGGTCATCAGCATTTTTAAGTCCATCACGATATGCTTTCCATCGCCTGTAAATTTCTTCACCTTCAGGTGTTCGACGAATGATAAATACACTACATATCATCATCAATGTACTGATGATAAATGCGATTATGGCCAACCCACTGCCACCAAGTATCAATAGTGTGACTGACAAGATGGTTATAATAAGTTGAACAGCAACATTGAACCAAACCCCTTTGTAACTTTCACGATCAATCCAACCACGTTTTTTATATTCTGATTTAACCTGTTTTACCCATTTTGCATACCATTTTGCGACTGTTCTATCAGCAGAACCGGAACCAAACAGTTTAGAAAATTCACTTTTGCCCAATAGTATCCGACTGTGAATAAAATCAACCAATGATTGTTCCCATTCAGTCAAAGGTTCTGCAGGTGGGGTATCAGGATTTGTGATGATGAACTCACTATCTTCACTTTTGTACCATTTTTTTTCTCTTTCCTCTTCTTGAATCTGAAACCAGCCGCGCCTGGACAGATCAAAAAGAGTAGCAATCAAATGCTGTGGTACAGTATGTGAACCGGTTAATAATCGACCAATGATTGCCGGTGAAATTCGATCGGGTATCATTACCGTTTCCCTATCAGATAGTGTCATACTGAGATGTCGTTTACCAAATTTGTTATATATCACCAAATATAAAGCGATACTTAAAAGTACAAGAACCGAAGTAAATCCCGGTGTCATCTCTTCAAACCATGCGTTTCTCTTAGCCTTTACGATTCTGCGCTGCTGTATGGCAGCTTCCTCCTCAATCACATCTTCCAGTCTCAATTCAGGGGCCGTGACTTCTATTGATGATTGATCAAATACCGAGCTTGGGAAAAGCGTACGGATTGGCACAGACTGTTGTCGGCTAATATTTAAACCTGAGAATGTAAGAACCCCTGTTGATGTAGTTATATCAATTAAATCATCAGGTGTTCTGCTCCACGCATAGAGTGTCTGATTCTCCGGTGCTGAGGGTAGCTGTAATTGAATTCGTAGTTGATCTGTAGATTTTTCTCTTCCGGAAGCAAGCCAGTTCCAAAAAAATTCAGACCACTCCGGCCCAATCATTACAGCTCCTTCTAACTGATAAAAGAGAGTGAATGTCCGTTGCTCATCAGTAGCAGAATAGTGCCATTTAATAATCACTTGATGATCGGTTTCAGAGACACTAAAGGTCCCCGGTTCTTCACTATTTTCGTTTATAAAACTCTGATCTCCTTCAAATACCTGAATCTCTGTGATTTGATCAAATCCATTTTTCGGCAGTCGGTAATCAGCCCAACTGAAAGAGCCAATATAATCGTATGTTCTGGACTCCCGGATAGAAACCAATCCACCCGGATGAATCTCAGCTTTGATATCGATGATAGGTATTTCATAATGTTGATTCTGAGCTTCTGTTCTGATAAAAGATCCAATTATTAAGGAAAACAGAAGTGTAAAAAGTAGATTTTCTTTCATCATTTTCAGCTTTTAGGCCTTCTATTGATTGAGCATAGATTGATAAATGATCTCCACAAATTCTCCTAAGCTTGCATTATCAAGCCATCGTGTTACGATGACAAGGTCGTTTATTTCATCGATAATGATGTAATTACCTCCAAATCCTGCAGCATAATAGACATGATCCGGAACTCCATTCCAGGTTGTATTGCCTTTTAATGTCCACCATAAATACCCATAATCCGGATTCGGTTCAGAGGGTGATTTTGATTGATCAATCCACTCTTCAGAAATCAATTGCTGACCCTCCCAATATCCGCGTCTGGCATATAAAAGCCCAAACCGTGCCTGATCATAGGTGTTGATAAAGAGACCCCCGCCATTATGCCCGCCACCACTTACCGATTGCATATTTAATCCATCCACCATCACCCACGAATGATCATACCCAAACCATCGCCATGTTGTAGATGCACCAATCGGGTCTAAGATCTGTTTTTTTAATACCTGAGGCAGTGGTTTTCGAAGTACCTGAAGCAGTGAGTAGGCCAGCAGATTTACGCGAACATCATTGTATTTGAAATGTGTACCGGGGGGATGAAGTTCACGCATCCTCCAATCATCTAATGCACCCTCACTTGGTGGACGATCTCCCCAATCTTCCATACCAAACAGGACACCAACCCAATCTGATGATTGATTTAACAGATGTTCCCAGGTGATCGCTGAATTGTGTTCTCCATCGAAGGTTCGATCCCATACATAATTGGCTACAGAATCATTCACTGACCCAATCAAATTTTGATCAAAAGCCACACCGGCTACAGCAGAGAGATAACTTTTAGTAACACTGAACGTCATGTCAACTCGTAAAAGATCCCCCCAATCAGCCACAATATAACCATCCTTAATAATCAATCCGGCTGGACCACCACGCTCTTTGACCGGTCCGGCCAATTGATGATAAGGCTCACTACTGAAAGCTCTTAAAATCGCAATTCGCAAATCTCTGTCAACACTGTTTTCATGATCCATTGCAAACTGAACAGCCGAATCAAGTAATGTTTCATCCATTCCCAAACCGGCTGCACTTCGAACTTCCCAGTCATCACCTGCAGGCGGGTAATACAGACTCTGTGCATTTAGAGTAAAACTCGAGAACAGATAAATAAAGGTGATGCTTAATAAAAAACAGATCCAATTGTATAGTACTTTCATATTCAAATTGTCTACGTTAATCAGTGATATTCAAATTAATTTATAGAACCCTTGTGTCTAAACATTGCATTTAAATAATTTTCTAAAAAGTCCATTTTAAGTTTTCAACATTATCAATTTTCATATCGAAGATCAAATTCACTCTCTCCTAACTTTAGTCGTGAGACCTCTTAAAAAGTATCGTAACAATTGATCGCCACATGGCCGATAGTTGCGGTGATTTTTATCCCGAAACAGGGCGCTCAACTCTGCTGATGCAACTTCAAATCCTGCACTTTTCAGTATATTTAAAATCTGCTCTTCTCTTAATTTAAATGCAACCCTCATCTTTTTTAGTACATCGTTATTGGTGACAGGAATTTCAATAGGGCGGGGTGGATGCTTATCACTTTTACCCCTCTTAAAGTAAATCAAACCATCCAGAAAATGTGCCATTAATTCATGGCTGATATCCTCTTTCTCCTCTTCAGCATCTTCATCTACATCCAGAAAAATCAGTTCCAGATCTTCACGTGTAGGTTTATAGCCACCTAACAGAAGAATCTCAGCAATTTTTGCATTACTGATATTCAACATATAACGGATACTTTTGATTACTACATCGTGTCGCATTTTATTTCTCAATTACATTCATGGTTAAATTTCTGCTTAATGTAAGAAGAATTGAGCAGTTTTATTGGTGGGAGCTGTAGATTAGAATGCAGGGAATCCAATAGAGCATAAACTGTACGACAAATTTTGGAAAGAATATGGGTCTAACTATATCTATTTGAGTGTGGAATTCTTCTTACCTTTCAAACTTGTAATCGTAATACCTAAACAATTTAATCGCAACGAAAATTACAGAAATCAGTTATGTCAATGATGCTTCAGTTGTTACAAAGCCAATTATTAAAAGATCTTGCCGGATTATTACCCAGCGAAATGCAATCTGTGTATACGGAAGAGGCGATAGGCCTTGCAATCATATTCCTTATCTCAGGGATTGTACACATCATTATTCGATACTGGATCATCAAACTATTGCATAAACTGGATTCCAGAACTGCCACAGAGTGGTATGCAGTCATACTGAAGCATAAAGTACCTCAAAGAGCTCTTTTTATAGTTCCATTACTCATTATTTACAACGGTCTCGGACTCTTTCCTGAAACGTACACGACACTTACTGATTTCGTAATTAGAATTGCAGCAGCCACCATGATTCTTGTTGGGGCACGTGTTTTTGATGCTTTGCTCTCTTCTGTACACACTCTTTACCTGATGCGCCCGGCAGAGAATCAAACACCTATTAAAAGTTACATACAATTGGCGAAGGTTATTATTTATGTCTTGTCCGGGTTCTTTATCATTTCAAGTCTTGCGGATAAATCTCCGTGGTATTTTCTGAGTGGAATTGGTGCCATCATGGCCATTATTCTACTGTTGTTCAAAGATACATTACTTTCCTTAGTTGCAAGTGTTCAATTAACTAATAATGATCTGATTAGGGTAGGAGACTGGATTGAGATGCCCAATTTCGGTGCTGATGGTGATGTTGTCGATATTGCATTGAATACAGTTAGGGTACAGAATTTTGACAAAACAATCACTGTTATTCCTACTCATAAATTCCTTGATAACAGTTTCAAAAACTGGCGAGGCATGCAGGATGCAGGTGGCCGCAGGATTATGCGCTCTCTTCACATTGATCTTTCTTCTATTCGTTTTTTGAGTTATCAAGAAATAGAGCGGCTAAAAAGTTCACATCTGTTAAATGATTATATCAATAAAAAGATGGGGGAGGTTAACGGTTACAACAGTAAATATCTTAAAGATAGTCACACTACTTTAACAAATGGCCGTTGGCTGACCAATATTGGGACATTCAGGGCTTATATAATCGAATATTTAAAAAAACATCCAAGAACAAGTTCAACTATGACCCTGCTTGTCAGACAGTTGGAACCAACGGATGGAGGCTTGCCAATACAGTTATATGTTTTTACAGATACGACAGTTTGGGCAGAATATGAGGCGATTCAAGCCGATATTTTTGATCACTTGATTGCGGTAGCTCCTGAATTCGGCATTCGAATTTTTCAACAACCAACCGGGCATGATTTTAATCGATTAGTGAATT
>JBBDJK010000138.1:6225-15161 GCA_040879905.1 Balneolaceae bacterium
TTCATAAACTTTTTATTACAACAAAACTGTTTTAATTATCACTCCGTTCACATAACTTCACACTGCCAATTTTAAATGAAATAGAATTTATGGACAAAGCAATTATTTATACTGAAAAGGGAAATATGGAAGTGGAGTTTTATGCAGACGATGCCTCGGGGACTGTAGAAAATTTTACAAAATTATCGAAGGAAGGTTATTATGATGGGCTAACATTTCACAGGGTGATTCCTGATTTTGTGATTCAGGGTGGCTGTCCGAAAGGTGATGGAACCGGTGGGCCAGGTTATAAGATCGATTGTGAACTGGATGGAGATAATCAATACCACGACAGAGGAGTGCTCTCAATGGCTCATGCTGGAAGGAATACCGGAGGATCTCAATTTTTTATCTGTCATAGTCGCAGAAATACAGCTCACTTGGATCGAAATCATACTTGTTTCGGTAAAGTGGTTAAAGGTTTGGATGTTATCGATGAAATCGAACAGGGAGATGTGATTTCAAAAATTGAAATTCTGGATAGTCAGATTTAAAATTGGGTAAGGGAGTTATATAATCATTCCTCATCTCCTCTAAAGAGATATCTGTCTATTATATAGATCGTTCCAAAAATAAGTGAAAGGAGTATCAGGCTGATTATAGGCTCCCAGATTATAAATCCACCAATTGTTCCGAGCAACGCTCCCAGATATTGGATCGTCTTGAGCTGCTCATTAGTGGCATTTCGAATCATATTTTCCAGCTTCTTTTCATCATATTTTCGGAGATTCTCCTCAACGAGCTTATGAACATCCAGTTGGTTGACCAGTTTGTTGAGTATTTGGGCAATCACTTCATCGATCTGTACATTATTGTTTTCAATTTTGGATGGCAGATTATCCAAATAATCATCCAGATAACGAATATTTCTTTCAGCTGTAACAGGTAATCTGTCAAGTAAGTCACTTATAAACTGATGAAGGCTTTGCCCACGGAAATAAGAGTAGGTTTTCAAGACTGCTTTCTCAAGTATTTTATCCTGCATGGCATCTTCCAGCTCCAATAAGAGCTGTTCGGACATACTTTTTTTAAATTCTTCATCCTGGACAATAGATCGAATATAATTCATTAACCAACCTTTTAAATCCTTTCGAAACGGTTCACTGGATGTAACTCTTTTAAGATGTGTTAGAGTCTGTTTACGATATCGTTTGATTGCTTGTGACTCTCTAATTTTAAGATTGATTAGATCCGAATTGATCAGATCTTCAGAAACGGCAAAGGCAAGCCGGTATGCGATTCGCTCTTTATGTGCAGGAATCAAGCCTTGTCCCAGTAACGGACGTTTTTTCAGAGGTCTGAAGAGCATACTGATGGCTATCCAGTTTGTTAAAAACCCTATCATTCCGCTTACCGAAATAATCCTCAGTAATCCATCCAATTGTAGAGTTGTTCCAAAAACCTGGTAAGTGAAATTGTTAAAATCCCAATAAAATGAAAACAGGAATGCAGTGCAAAGTATCCAGGGGATTGGTTTAAGAAGTCTTAAAATCTTGAGTTTTTGAAACTCTGGCGCTTTACCTAACGGATTTTTTCCCAATTTTTGCCCGCCATCAGTAAAATCGATGTGCTTATGCAAAAGCTCCCCAAAACTTTTGATGGATTCTTCTGTCGACGGTTGATTTTTTTTGTTACCTATGGTTTTGGGTATTTCGCTCATTTAGATTTGTCATGTTCCAATTTGTAGAATAATTAAAAGTAGAAACATTAAATATGTTTCGGATTGACTGTTAGCATTAACTGTAAGACGTAAATAGAGTTCGGATGGTTTCAGAAGTTAAACTGCTGTTATCTGAAAGTCTTTTTAGCTCATTTAACACAGTTGAAATCGTACTGGATTTGTGAATATCTTGAAGAATCGGTTTACCGGGTATCACTGCACCGTTTTTAATCTGAATCCACCCTTTCTCAATCCAGTCATCAAGAGATTTACCAAATACTGACGGTTTCAAAACTCCTAATTGATTCATTTTAGATCCGAGTTCATCAATCGTGATGCAAGGTCTGAGTGAGAATAAATTTCCGGCTGATCGATGATTCAAATCAGAATAAAAAAAGACCTCCTGCAGGAGTTCATTACGATAAGTTTCATTTAAGGGTTCCGGTATAGAAATACTCTTGAGTGTTGTATTGTAAATTAATTCGTACAGTTTGCCAATAGTTGAAGTGAGTTCGCCCATGATTTGATCCGGTATATTAGAGAGGTCTAATGGGTGAATACTTTCATGTGGAGCTTCCATATCGGCTATATCTCTGAGAAAAGTTGGTTTGAGGCGCCCTTCGATTCCCAATTTGAGAAACTGTGTCTGCATTAAATCCCATGTTTCACTGTAAAATGCTCTTGCATCAGTTCTGGGATAGCTGATTAAAGATTCATTGGAGTTATGGAGTGTTGTTTCAAAAAGCTGTTGTAAAAGATTTTGAGCATCCAGATAATTGACAGCTAATTCCTTTTCAACGATTAACCCTATCATAGTGTAGGTTGAAAGAGGATGATATACAGGATAGTGATCACTATTTTTAATGCTTTTAATCTCAATCAATTCATCTAATGTGCAATTTACAGGTGCTGAACTTTTAAATATCGAGTCATTTTCATCCAGAAAACTTGTATATGTATTGTTTTCACCAAAGACAGTAATGAGTCCTGATAAATAAAGTTCAGGCCACATTTTTTGACGAAACCATTCATTTTTAATTAGATATTTATTCTTTAGCCGAGTTTCCAAACGGTCAGTTTCAATTTCCTGTATATCACTTAACATTGAAAATATTCCACTTTTAGAAAGGCTTTGGATTCGACCTCGTTTTACTGTATTTGACTTCATGAACCGTGCGATTGACCAAGCAATAAAATCGCCGGATGGATCACTATCAGTCGCAATAACAATACTATTTGCCCATTGAGCCTGCTCTTTCATCTCCTTTCGGATGGTCGTTTTTGTGGGGTCAGCCACGGCTTTGATTTGCTGAGTTTCCATATCATAACGCGGTTTCCAGCAATATCCTTCAGTGGCCAGCACATATATTGATGAAGGGCTCAATTTTTGAATAATCTGAGCAATAATGGGCGATTCAACAATCAGGAGTGTGTAAACGGAACTATTCAATAGGATGATGGATTGATCTGTTCAAGAGTTTCATTTTCCAGTTGAGTCATTTCTGTTTTTCCTTTTTTTGTCTGATCATCGTAACCGGCAAGATGAAGTAATCCATGAATTATAATTCGGTAAAACTCAGTTGTTGGATCTGTAGCGAATTCATGACTCTGTTCATCAATGCGCTGTGCACAACAGAATAGGGTTCCTTCGATGGCATTATTATTTGATTCGTCGTATCTGAAAGAAATAATATCGGTTATATAATCTCTGTTAAGATGCTCCTTATTGATTCGAACAATTTCATCTTCATCAACATAAACCAATTCAAGGTAAATAAATGTCACGTTTTCCCGGGCTTCAATGATACGAATCAGATCTTGAATGACATCTTCCTGAACAGGTATCTCTTCTCCTGAGATATTGTTTAAAGTGAATTTCCGATAATTATCTTGTTCAGTGATGTCAGGAAAGATCTTCATCATCAAACGAAAAGTCGCCTGCATCCAGACTGTCAGTAAGAGAGAGAGCGACTCCACACATCATGACATCTTCAGGAAGTTTGGTAAAATCTCCGGATAGTACAGATTCATCTACATTAGCATATAGACTGCAGCCGGCACCTTGTTCCACGATCAGACCCGACGTTACATCACCGTGTCTGCCGAAAAAAGTCACCTGTTTCAGCATATCACTTGCGATAAATGCAGTGCAGTTATGGAGTTGCAGAAAAGTATTACTTGCATAAACAGAAACCATATTCATCCGTTTATTATCAATTTCAAGTCCCAAATGTATTTCAAGAGCGAGACGACGCCCATCCTCACTATTAACAAGTTCGAGTCGATAGACATCTTCCCCCAATTTTTTCGGGGTACCATCAAGCACCTTTCCGATGTTCAGAATATTCTCTTCAGTAAATTCGTGTATCATTTGATTTGATGCTTAAAAAGTCGGTTGTCTACCAATATACAACCTCAAAAGATCAATTTAAATTCAAACTACATTCCCAATCCAAACATTTGGATCTGTTCGCGGCTCTCCTCAATATTTGATGGGAGGTTTAGTCGCCCTTCAGTGATTGTTTCAACATCAATTTTCAGCATTTCAGCGGTCTCTTCATCGCCATTTTCATAGAAGATATTTTGAAGAATTGTAATCCTGCTAACAGAAAAACTGATATCCTGTATGACCGATTCTCGCCGACTCATTAGTCGATCTCGTTGCACATTCAGCGATTGTGCTCTATCGGTTCTTGCTCTTGAGCGTGCAAAGCGGATATCATCGTCATATTCAACTATTCTTTCTTCGAATTCATCTAATTTGATGATATCGTATGTAAGGTCTTTTTTGAGTCTTTCTGCTATGAAGAATGAGAGTTGATTTGCTCGTAATTCTTCACCGGTACGCATATATCTGTATGCATAAAGAACGGCTACAGTCCAGTCGTGTTCAATATTTCGAAATGGGATTTTATCTTCACCAAAAGCAAGCCAATAGGCAGCAGATTCAGTGTCACCTCGTTCAATGTATGCATCAGCAAGCTGGGTAAATCCATACCTGTAATTCCCGAGCATGCGTCTGATATTCTCATCAAAATAGACGGATGGTGAGTTCCAATTCTCAAATTGAAATTGACGAAGCCGATCTGCATGAACCTCCGGATCTACATACCCAAAAGGACCTGTGGCACGCTCTTTTGGCACGATTCGAAAAGCTTTACCTTCAAACTGGAAAAAGTCTTCGAGGCCTAACTGTCCACTTCGGGATACAGTATTGGCAAAATAGATTGGCCTCAAAAACATATTGTTTTCGAGCAGATGCAGGATCATTTTATCTTGTGTTTGAAGGTAATATCTTTCATTACTTTGTGAATCCCTGCCGGCAGATCGACCCTGTAGAAACCATCTCATTTCATTATCCAGTGAATCTACCGGCAATGAGTATGGAGTGGACATTCTGATTTGATTATAAAGCATCTGATTCATCTCAATATCTTCTGGAATCAGACTTTTGAATCGGTTGGAAGTAGTATCTTCCATTTCGTCTGATGTGGCTTCAAATACAGATCTCAACAGATCTTTTCTGACCGGTATAGAGATCTCCTCTGGATAGTGCAACTCGAGCTCTGATGTCATCCGATCTATTTCTTCATCTGTTAACGTGATCGCAAGAGGAAGAGATTCATGAGTTTGACGATCTCGTAATTGACGAATATACCAATCTGTATTCAGTAAACTTAAGTTTACAACCCTTACATCGGTACGAACACCCTCAACTTCCTGAATATACCAAAGAGGAAATGTATCATTATCACCATTGGTAAAGATAATAGCGTTTTCTTCAACTGAATTAAGCAAATTATAAGCATAATCGCGTGCAATATACTGTTCACTTCGATCGTGACTCGGCCAGTTTTGATGGAGCATCCAACCGGGAACGGCAAGAAATATCACTCCAAGGGTTGCAAAAGCGGCCGGTTTATTCTGTCCGACTGTATTCTTTATCAGTTCTGCAATTCCGGTTACACCCAATCCGAGAAAAACTGTAAATGCAAAAAAAGATCCAACGTACGCATAGTCCCGTTCTCTTGGTTCAAGAGGTGTTTGGTTCAAGTAGAATATGATTGCCAGACCGGTCAGAATAAAAAGGGCAAAGATCGAAATGGCTCTTCGCCAATCTTTTCTAAAATGATATAACATTCCAAGGAGAGCAAGCAGAAATGGAAGATAGAAATAACCGGAGTTTGCCGGATTATCTGCATGGCGTGTTTCTGAAAAACCTGAATACCAACCGGTATCCTGAATATCTGCTTCTCTTCCAATAAAATTCCAGAATAGGTAACGCATATACATGTGGTTGACCTGATATTGCAAGAAGAACTCCAGGTCACTGTTGAAATTAGCATAATACTCAAGATGATGCGGCATAGTTGAATGACGTCTGGGCAATAAGACTTCCGTTGAACGATCGATGTTTCCGTTACGATTATTATAGGTATGCCCCTTCAGAAGAGGAGATGCTCCATATTGGTCTCTGCTTAGATAACTCACAAAAGCCTCAACTGTTGAAGGACTATTTTCATCAATAGGAGGTTCCGCCTGTGATCGAATTAACACAAGTGCATAGCTGGAGTACCCGATAACGATCATCAAATAAGACAGCATGACTATATTTGCAATACGATACCCCTTTTTCTGAGTATAATAGACTCCAAACACAATGAGTGCCACGAAGATGACAATAAATGTTACCGGGCCTATCAGTCCGTATGTCAAGGATCCGATTTTACCTGCAAAATCGGGTAAAAGGATGATCATGACAGGATAGATGGATAAAAATCCAATTATGGAAACACCCATCATCAAAAGAAATGACTTGATGGAAAACTCAAATTTTTTAAAATAGATGATCATTGCTATAAAAAAGAGCGCAAGTAAATTGAGGAGGTGCACTCCGATACCCAATCCGAACATATAGGCAATCATAACAAGCCATCTTTCGGAGTATGGGTGATCGTGAGTAGCCGACCACCTTAGTCCCATCCAAACCACTAATGCAGTAAAGAACATCGAAGAGGCATACATTTCAGCTTCAACGGCATTAAACCACTGAGTGTGTGTAACCGTAAATGTGAGTGCTGCTATAAGTCCGCCTCCGTAAAGGCCAATCTGATCCATAAAATCCATCTTGTCGGCTGAACCTTTCCACTCTATAATAAGTAATACAACAATCCGATAGAGAAGCATGACTGTAAAAGCTGACGCAATTACACTAATCATATTTATACTCCAAGCCACATGTTCGGTAGGAACAAACATGGACATAACCCTCCCAACAATGGCAAAAAACGGGGAGCCCGGTGGGTGAGCAACCTGAAGTGTATGAGAAATTGCAATATATTCTGCGGGATCCCAAAATGAGGCAGTGGGTGCAACTGTCATAAAATAGATGACAAATGCATAGGTAAAACTGATCGTTGCAAAAAATAGATTTCGCGTCCGGTGTTGAGCGAAAATTTCAGATAAATTCATATCCGGTTTTGACAGTTACGTTAATCTTAATTTCGAATCCTTGCGAGCATTGAACAAGAACGGTGTAACGAATTTATATAATCAATATTTTTTCTGAAATATTGATCAGATAAGATACCTAAACTGTTTTTGAATGCGTAATGATATTTATAGTCTTCTTGGTCAATATCGTTTTAAAACTACTATCGGGAGGCAATAAATGATTGAATCTTTGTGAAAAAATTCTCAAAAGATTGATGAGAACTTATCAGACAAATTTGTATATGATTTGAAAAATGGTTATCAAGTATGCGATTTTAAATCAACCAATTTGATGGAAAAGTATGGCAAAAAGGTTTAATACACCAAATGAACGTTTTTCTACGAAATGGGGCCTGATACTGAGTGTACTGGGAATAGCAGTAGGTACAGGAAATATTTGGCGCTTTCCAAGAATTGCAGCTCAAAATGGTACAGAAGATGGTGCAGGGGCTTTTCTGATTGCATGGGTTACATTTTTGTTTATCTGGTCAATTCCCTTGATTATCGCTGAATATGGGATCGGACGAAATGGTCGTAAAGGTGTCATTGGATCCTACATTAAAATGGTTGGCAAGAAATTTGCCTGGATGGGATCATTTATTGGGTTCGTTGCCACTGCAATCATGTTTTATTATAGTGTTGTGGCCGGTTGGTGTGCATATTACTTAATAGAATCGATTTTTTATGTATTGCCCAAAAGTGTGGAAGAAGCGGATTTGGTATGGACAGGTTTTCAGGCTTCTTATATGCCGTCACTTTTTCATGGCATCATGATATTCTTAGGCGGATTAATCATTTTAAAAGGTGTCAAGAGTATTGAAAGGATTAATATGATACTGATACCATCACTTTTATTTGTGCTTTTAATATCACTATATAAGGCGCTGACCCTACCCGGCAGTGGGGCAGGTGTGGCGTATCTCTTTACACCCGACTGGGCCACCCTGAAGGAACCCGGATTGTGGCTGGAGGCGTTAACTCAAAATGCCTGGGATACAGGGGCAGCATGGGGTTTGATATTGACTTATGGAGCTTATATGAGGATGAAAGATGACATCACCATTAGCGCATTTCAGACAGGGATTGGCAATAATATTGTGTCTCTTATTGCCGCGGTTATAATTTTTTCAACAGTATTCGGAACACTGGGAACTCATATGACAGATGGAGAAATCCTCGACGTAATGAAAACGTCGGGACCTGCATCAACCGGCCTCACTTTTATGTGGATGCCACAGCTTTTTAATGAAATGACCGGTGGCAAATTATTTGCGGTTCTCTTTTTTCTGGGATTGACATTTGCTGCCTTCAGTTCATTGATTTCAATGATAGAGTTAGCCACTAAGGTATTTGTAGATATGGGAGTCGCAAGAAAAAAAGCGACCATTATTGTTTGTATGGCAGGCTTTTTGTTTGGATTACCCTCAGCAATTTCACTCGATATCTTTGCTAATCAGGATTTTGTTTGGGGAGTCGGGCTGATGGTTTCAGGAGGATTTATATCATTTGCCGTGATTACATTTGGGGCAGATAAGTTTCGGGAGACCCTTGTAAATACAGATGAGAGCCGGGTTCATTTGGGCAAATGGTGGACATTTATCATTAGATATATAATCCCGGTTGAAGTGATCACTTTATTGGTTTGGTGGATATGGTTAAGCGCAACAAGTTTTGCTCCGGATACCTGGTTTAATCCACTGAGTCCATTCTCAGTTGCGACAGTATTCCTGCAATGGGGAATCGT
>JBBDJK010000139.1:0-15079 GCA_040879905.1 Balneolaceae bacterium
TATGTAGACTACCTGGAGAATTTGTTATCAAATACGGATCCCGGTGATGCCGGCTACAACAAGCTCAAAAAGATGAAGAAGAACCTGGAAGATGGGATGGATGAGTGTTTAGAACTTTCAACTCAAAAGCCGTATAAAAATGAAAATCTGGAATCATTAAATGAGACGGTTCACTCCCAGAGAATAAGGCTTGAAGATCTGTTCATGATATCTGTCTGAAACAAATGTTACCGGCCATTTGAATATTCCACTCTGAAATATTCAACAATAGCTCGCGCATCTTCTTTTGTAATCGACTGAAATGGCATGGATGTAAGATAGCCGGCTTGTTGATTTACTCTGGATGGATGCCGACGGCTCATTCCGGCTGGGTTGAGGATCATATTCAATACATACTCCGGGCTTCTTCTTTCCAGTACCCCGGTCAGTGACGGGGCTACCTTAGAATCCATATTATTGTGACACATTACACACAGTGTGGAAAATAACTGTTGCCCTTTTTTAGTGAGTTCATTATCAATATCTCCAAGTTTCATCTCCTCAGTAATGGGTCCAATACCATGAACAACTTCAAATTCTGAAAATGTTCGCTCTGTCTCTTCATGACCGCATGAAAGGAGTAAAACAGATAAAAAAAGAGTAAAATAGAGAGATAAATATCTGCTCATGGATTAGATGTAATTAAGTTTCAAAAAAGATCCAATTTAATAAATGAAAATATAGAAATGATGAGTTTTAATTTTTTGTGTCGAATTATATCATAAGATAGATTGAGTTCAGTCTGTTAGATATGGAGAATGAACTACATTTTTGGTTTTGATGTTTGTACTTCAGAATAGGAACCGGAAATTTACACCCTGTAATAATTTTTCACTTCTTATTGTAGACGCTTGTGAATCCTTTTTTGTAAGTTCTAAGCAATTACAATAACAAATTTTATACAGGTTAGAATCAGATAACAGGAAAAGCAGATTCTATAACCGTAATTTGTAACAATGAGATATGAGTAAAAGTATAAAAAAAGAGCCATCTTCATCGGGAGAAGAAGAGATAAAGGGAAAAGGAAAAGAGAAGGGAAGAGAAAAAATTAAAAATGGTCAAAAATCACCGAATTCGACTTTTGGCAAGAATATTGGGTATTTCTACCTGTTTCTATTTGGGTTTTTACTCATTTGGTATTTTTTGGGTGAAGGATTTCTTGATGAAAGAGCTGAAATTGATTACAGTCATTTCCGAATGTTGCTTAGCCAGGAAAATGTAGAACAAATTCATGTTAAAGGTGATGAGATTAGTGGAAGATTGCAAGAGCCACAGCAATTGCGAGTTGCTGAAAATGATACAACACTTTACAATCAATTCCGTACATACATGCCCTCATTTGGTGATGACAATCTATTTGAATTGTTGGGACAATATGATGTTGCTGTATCTGCTGAACCCGAAGACCAGGGATATTGGTGGTATTTTTTAATCTTTTCAATGCCACTGGTACTGATATTAATCTTTGGATACATATTCTATCAAAGAATGCAGGCATCGGGGAGAGGGATGATGAGTATTGGCCAAAGTAAAGCCAAATTGCAAGATCCTAAAAAGAACAAGACCAAATTTGATGATGTGGCAGGGCAAGAGGGTGCAAAAACGGAACTTCGTGAAGTGATCGAATTTTTGAAAAATCCCGGCCATTTTAAAGAATTGGGAGCCAAATTACCAAAAGGTATTTTATTGATTGGCCCGCCGGGGACCGGAAAAACACTTCTTGCCCGAGCATCAGCGGGAGAGGCAGGTGTTCCCTTTTTCACTATCACAGGTTCTGATTTTATGGAGATGTTTGTAGGAGTGGGTGCCAAAAGGGTTCGGGAAATGTTTAAAAAAGCGAAAGAGACGTCACCAAGTATCATTTTTGTCGATGAGATCGATTCAATCGGAAGATCACGAGGAGCCGGATTGGGTGGTGGACATGATGAGCGGGAACAGACATTAAATCAATTATTATCGGAACTGGATGGTTTTGAACCCAGTGAAAATGTAATTGTAATAGCAGCCACGAACCGGCCGGATATCCTGGATAAAGCACTGCTTCGTCCGGGACGGTTTGACAGACAAATTTCCATTGATCTACCATCACAAGAGGCAAGAGAGGATATCCTGAAAATTCATGCCCGGAATAAACCGTTGAATGAGGATATCGATTTAGAAAAGATTTCAAGAGCAACACCCGGTTTTAGTGGAGCTGACCTGGAAAATCTATTAAATGAAGCCGCACTCTATGCAGGAAGGGAAAAGCGAAAGAGCATCATGATGGTTGATATCGAAAAGGCGAGAGATAAAGTATTAATGGGCCTTGAAAGAGAGGGAATGAAAATAGACGAAGAAGAGAAGCAGATACTGGCTTATCATGAAGCAGGTCATGCACTGGTTGCGGCTGTACTGCCCCATGCAGATCCAGTACATAAAGTAACCATCATACCAAGAGGCAGGGCGATGGGCGTGACCCAACAGCTCCCCAAAAAAGAGAAGTATCTATACAATAAAGAGTATATGCTTGATCGACTGGCCGTTGTTATGGGTGGCAGGGCAGCTGAACAACTCATCTTCAACTCTTCCACCAGTGGTGCTCAAAATGACTTGCAACAAGTTTCTAAAATGGCACGAAAGATGGTTATGGATTGGGGGATGAGCGATAAGTTTACCCATCTATCTTTTGGGAGTCATCATGAGGAGGTGTTTCTTGGCAGGGAGATGGGTAAACAGAGGGAATATAGTGACGCAACCGCGCGTGAGATTGATGAAGAGGTACAAAAAATCTCACGTGAGGCTTATATGATTGCTCTGAATACACTTAAAAAGAACCGAAAGGTATTGGATCAGATTGCCGAAGGGTTAATTGAACATGAAGAGTTACCGGGTGATGAAGTGTTGAAAATGCTAAATGGATCTAAAACCGATCGTAAAGAGAAAAAGTAATCCTGTCATTTTCAAAAAAATGATCAAAAGAGGTGGAGAACAGTTTACCGATTATTGGTTAATCTCTTTGAAGGAAGCTTTTCTCTCTTCCCTGAGGGCCCATAAATAGACTTTATCACCTTTTCGAACCCGATGATTAACCGGAATTGTACAATCGTCGCCTTTGCTGACTGTTTCGGCCGGACACTCATCAACCCGAATAGAATTCACTTTTGTCTCGACCACTCCGGTGGTGTGTCCGATGATGAGTAAAGAATCATTTAAATGGATCTGTTTTGCTTTCACACGAATATGAGCGATCTGAGCTTTTGGATAGTAGTGCAGTACGTCACCTATGAATGTTTTTACTTTTGTCGACTGTGATCCGCGTTGCCGGCTCCACTCCCCTAAATTCCGACCCAGATAATACCCATCCCAAAACCCTCGATTGTAGACTTCATGAAGTTGGTTTTTCCACAAAACGATCTTTTCATCATTATAAGTACCATTGAGTACAGCTTTAGCGGCTTCTTGATAACAACGAGTGACTGTTTGAACGTATTCAGGTGAACGGCCTCGCCCTTCAATCTTCAATACGGTGACTCCGGTGCGGATAATTTCATCCAGAAAATCGATCGTACAAAGATCCTTAGGTGACATGATATATTCATTGTCGATGAGCAACTCTTTTCCATTTTCTGCCTTCACTTCATAAGCGTGTCTGCATTGCTGTTTACAAGCCCCTCTGTTTGCGGATGAATTGACAGCGTGTAAACTGAGATAACATTTGCCGGAAATAGCCATACATAGCGCGCCATGTGCAAAAACCTCAATTCTGACCAGATTTCCTGACGGACCGGTAAGTTGCCTCTCGTGAATGGCATTCACGATATCTGTGACCTGCCCCAAATTCAACTCTCTTGCCAATACCATAACATCTGCAAAGTGGCTGTAAAATTCCACCATCTCGATATTTGAAATATTTACTTGTGTAGAGATATGAACTTTCACTCCTTGGTTAAAAGCATAAGAGATGGCAGCCTGATCCGATGCAATGACGGCATTAGCACCCGAATCTTTAATCTCGTCGATGATCCGGCGCATTATCGGAAGGTCCCGGTCATATAAAATAGTATTCAGTGTCACATAAGTTTTGGTTTCAAAACTTTTTGCCAGGGCAACAATCTCATCCAGATCTTCCAATTGAAAGTTGTTGGATGATCCGGCGCGCATATTAAGCTGTCCTATTCCAAAGTAGATTGAATCTGCACCTGCTTGAAGTGCTGCCATGAGTGATGCACGATCACCCGCGGGAGCCATAATTTCTATTGATTTGTTCATACTGCATCCACTTATATTAAAACGACAACTTGCATTCAACTTATAAAGATAAAGAGATCTGAAACTCTTTTCTTTAGAACTTTTGGTTCCTCAGGGTCTATAAAAAATGAACTCAACCCTTTGAGTGAATATATTGAGTTGATAGAAGTTGTAGAAAAAATGTTACAGGAATTGATCACTCATCTAATTTCTAAAAGTAGATCAGCATGATGCTATTGGCGGTTTTATTTATCAAATATCTTTTTGAGGAAAAATTTTAAGAAACCTGAACTACAGGGAAGACGATGAGGCAAAGTTGTATATATATCAATATTAGTGCAAAAAACGTCCTAATGAATCATTCATGTCTTTGAATAAAATGTGATATTGGTCATAACAAGAGAATATTTTAAAACCATTTATCATTGATTGAACGGTTTTGTTATTTTGAACAGGATAATTAGTAAAATGGCCATTGTTCAAAACTATATTCGATTGAAAACATTTAGAAGTTAATATGGAAGACGAAATTTTAATTGATCTGCCTAAACCGCCCGAACATTTTTCAGATTCAGCTATAGATAGTTGGTATAAAACGGGTATTACTCTTCTTCGAGGGGATCGTTTGAGGCAAAGTAACCTGATTCATCTTGAAGAGATATGTTACTGGGAAGATTATAAAAACCGGATCAGAGAGAATCTGCAAGGTAGATTCACAGAACATCAACTGGAGATATCCTCGGGAAATATCGGAAATATAAACACATCGACACTCCTCTCTAATTACAAGGCAATCCAGGATGAAATCAATGAGTTACGGGCAATATTCGGCTTAAAACCGGAATTACCTGAACACATTTCAAACACTCCTGAAATACCCGATGAGGTCTTTGACAATCTGCCCGGTTTGTTGCGGGAATGTTGTGACATGATTGAAGATATTCGGAGCAGAGACAGCTTTTTGATTCTGGCTATTCCTGTTCTTTCGATTCATCTGCCCAATGTTCAGTTCGAAGTCGCAGATGGCGTCTTTACACCTAATTATTTCACCTATATAGTAAAGTCGCAAAGTGGTATTGATCGATATCCAAAAAAAGCGATAGATCTTGCATCTGTACTCAACAAGCAAGCTCTAAAGGGGGATGTGAGTGGATTTAAAGTTCCACTTATTGCTTTAAAATCCAACCCGGGTAAAATTCAAAGAGAAATTTTTCAAAACCTTGGAAAGGGATTATTCTTTGAAGAGTATATGCAGGTGGCAGCAGGTATGAATTCATTTGATGTCCAACTTTTTTTTAATCTGATTGAAAAAAGCAGTTTAAAGAAACCAATGAGTTTGTCAATTGAGAATGATCAGAATAGAGTACTGATACCGGAGATTTCAGCAGCAATTAACGGTACGATGTCTGAAATCAAAACGATGTCTGAACAACTGGGTGAAGAATACCTCACCAATTTTTCGTTCTATCTTTTTGAAAGTGATGGAGAATGGAAAAGTTCAAGACCAACTACACGCTCCAAAAAATTTAATCAGGGAATAGACGTGCTGTCTGGTAAAATGTTTGAACTGAACCAACTTCTTTCAAAGAAAAGCAGCCCAATTTTCATTGAGCCGACGAATGAGCAATGGCAGATGATTGATGAAACATTTTCTGAAAAAATGAATCTGATTGAAGAGCTCGATTTAACCCAAAATCTTCAAATTGCCAACGAAAAGGCGGTTACAAATACATTAAAATTGGCATCCATCTTTACGATTATAAGGGTTTATCTCGACCAACAGATAGATTTGAATTCAGTTGATGTACTAAGTCCGAATGATAACGATATGATTGCAGCCCTCTGGCTTACCGATACGTTTATGAAACATGCTATTCGATTGTATCAAAACCTGCCGGTGATGCGTAAGGAAAGTTACAGAGGAAATCGTTTTAATCGCTTCTATGGCACTTTACCGGCAATATTTGATACATCAGAAGCTGTCGAAGTTGCCGGTAAGCTGTCAATTCCCGACCGCACGGCAAACAGATATCTTTCTGAGCTGCTGGAGAAAAATAAATTGGTTAAACTGAGAAGGGGAGTTTATAAAAAAGCCTGATTGAAGTTCTGTAATATTCTCAAGACCTGTTTGAACCAGATCTGTAAATTGAAGATGATTTCCAGTAAGTCCTAAACTTTTTAACAGATCTATATAGCCCATCATGCCCGTCAAGGGTGAACGGAATCTATGCAAAATCAACGGTTTATGACCCCGGTATAATTACTATTTGCATGGGTTTAAAATCTAATGATTTGGTTACCGTAAGAGTGCTAAAATTCTATTGAACTATACCTTTCTAAAGAATTTTATCAGTATTAAGCAAATTTTCTTAAGCAAATAAAGGCAAAAAAATGTGAAGTGGAAAAATTTGCCTGTAAAGCGGTCAAATATGTATCCCCAGGAATTGAAATGTGTAGTGATTCACTTGAAATATCAGCATATCCGCTAAAAAGAGGATTGATAATGAGGATGGCACAACTATTGCATCCTTGTGATATTGAAGTTAACCAATAACATGTATCGGTTAGAATCTGACTTCTTAAATCAAACAAATTAGCCTGTATAATGAAGTTTATTGATAGTAATCATAGTCAGTTACTTGCTAAAGCGATGGATACCTATACTCTGAGGCAGAGAGTTACTGCGGGAAATATTGCGAATGCTGATACACCGGGATATAACCAAACATCTGTAAAGTTTGAGGATGAGTTGCAGAGAGCACAAAACAGTGGTGGTACAAGCGCAATGAAGGAAGTAAATCCAAGAATCGTCGAGTCAGACCAGAAAGTGATCATTGAGGACGAACTGATTGAGATGAGTGATACACAGATACGAGTAAATGTCGTTACACGATCGCTTCGACATCATTTCGATTTAATACGAAATGGAATAACCGGTGTTAATCGATAACTAATATCAAAAAGAAGAACGAGTTATGTTACCTGACAGAATGTTTACGACTTTTCAAACGGCTTCACAGGGTTTGGCTGTACAGCGGGAAAAAATTTCAGTTGCCTCAAGAAATATTGCAAATGCAGGTACTTCGGCACCTGAAGGGTCCCCAAATGTGTATAAACCACAGTCGGTTCAAACGACGGCCCCATCCCGGGAAAGCTTTAAACAATTGTTATTGGAAAGTGTAGGAGTGTTAAACAAAAATAATCCGCAACAGTTCAACTCCATTCAGAACAAAATGACAGGATTGGGCCCCGAATTCAGGGTTACAGAGGAAGACAATTTTAGATTTGAATACGATCTGAATCATCCGGATGCAGACGAAAACGGAATGGTTCGTTATCCCGATATCGATCTGATCAGAGAAATGACTCAAATGATGAGTGCTACCAAGTTGTATGAAGCCAATTTGAGCACTATTGAAGCAGAAAAAGAAATCATTAAACGATCACTGGAGATTTAAGACATGACAATTGATTCCATTCATCTTCAACAAACTGAAAGAATCGCACAAAATAGTGCCCTTAGAAAAGCTGCCACATCACCTGCTCCCCCTAACCTGACAAAAGATGAATCTGAAATGATTCAGAAGAACTTCTCTTCTTCAAAACCGATCTCATCTTATAATGTTCAGGGTGAAATGCATAAAAGCAGTTTCTTCGACCGAGGGTTGAATATAGACACAAAAGTTTAACTAAAAGGAGAATAGAAAAGATATGATAGGTTCAATCGGAAATCTGGCGGGTATTCAACAGCTTCAGAGTGGTAATATGGATTTGAATGCAGGCACCCGACAACTGAGTAATATGGGAATGGGTCCGCAACCATCCAGAGTGGTCAGCCCGGAAGAACTTCAGGGAATCGGATCGAATGACGCGGCAGGCTTGGAAACCCGTCAATTACGTCATATCAATACAACCGATTCCTTTGCAGATATGCTCACTCGTGCTGTTGGAAGTGTCGATCAAACCATGAAAGAGTCAGACCAACAGATTCAGGATTTTATTGCGGGTAAAACGGACAATGTTCACGATGTCATGATATCGATGCAAAGGGCTCAACTTAGTTTTCAAATGATGGTTGAGATACGTAACAAAGCGATCGAAGCGTATCATGAGATAAGCAGAATGCAAATCTGAAAGATTATAGATGGCTACAATAACAGAAAATTTTCAAGAATTTTTCGGGCCGTTAAGTCCGGCGCAAAGAACAATGTTTGTAGGGTTGGTATTATCTATACTTGTATTCGTTGGGATGATATTTTACTGGGCATTAAAACCTGATTATACTTTGTTGTTTGGTTCACTTAATTCAGATGCTGCTTCTGAACTGGTGGAAGAGTTGGAAGGGATGGGTGTGAAATATCAAATCCAAAATGGAGGTCGTTCGATCTACGTGCCAAGTACCAAAGTTCATGAACTTCGAATGCAAATGGCTGAAACCGGTAAAGTGCATTCTGATATTAAGGGATACGAACTTTTTGATGAAAATGCACTGGGTATGACCGATTTTATGCAGCAAGTAAATAGAAAGAGAGCGCTGGAAGGGGAACTGGCTCGTTCAATAAGCAGCCTGAATCAGGTTGAGCATGCACGGGTTCATCTTGTACTTCCGGAACGAACCCCCTTCCAAGCTTCCTCAGTTGAAGCGTCTGCATCTGTTATATTGAACCTTAAAAGTGGTCAAAGGTTGAAACAGGAACAAGTTGAAGGTATGACTGCCCTGATAGCCGGAAGTGTTGAGGGGTTAAATCCGGAATCTGTTGTAGTATTAGATCAGGCAGGTAATCGTTTGACGGATGGAATACAGTCCCAATCCGATTTTGCATCCGGAAATTTACAAATGCAACTCAGACAGAATGTAGAATCCTACTTGACTGATCGGGCTCAAACAATGTTAGATCGGGCTTTAGGCCCCGGGAACAGCTTACTGAGAGTGTCTGTAGAGCACGATTTTGATCGCTTAGTTCGTGAATCGGATCTAATTGATCCAGATAGCCGGACCATTATATCAGAAGAGAAAGTATCCGATCAGACTACAGATGAAACATCACAACAAATTCCAATTGATGAGTTTACACCGGTAAATCAGAGAGGCCAGACAGCGGTTATCAATAACAGGATGAACGAATCGACGACTCAGACCAGGAATTATGAAGTGAATAAAACCCGAGAGATTTATGAAAAATCACAAGGAGATTTAAAACGAATATCCGCTTCAGTTTTACTAAACCACAAACAGACATTGCAAGAAAATGAAGCCGGTGAGATGACACTTGTGAGTGAGCCCTATTCAGCAGAGGAGGTAAATGAATTTCGTGAGGTTGTTCGTGTTGCTCTTGGAATTCAGCCGGAGAGGGGGGATGAACTTACTATAACACAATTTGAGTTTTTTGACCCGGTTGCTCAGGATCAGAATGGATACTATGTCAATCAGCCAACACCATGGAGTGAAATTATTAGATGGAGTATCATTCTGGTCACTTTCCTGGTTATCGTTTTTCTGGTAAACAGTATACGTAAACGAATGGATATGGGTGAGAGCGGTTTGGCGATTGGCAGAATACAATCAAATGGTGTTGACACAGTATCACTGCCCATTTCAGAAGGTGAAAACCCGGATAATATGACGGAAGAAGAGTATGAAGATTTTATCGATAAAAAATTGTCCGGTAAAGTCAAAAAACAGTTGGAACAGAAAGCGTATGTGTTGGAAGAGATCAGAGACTTTGTTGAATTAAAACCAAATGAAGCGGCCCAGGTCGTTCGTGCAATCATGTCAATTGAAGAAGAATAATTGTAATGGCTACTAAAACAAAAACAAAATCGAAAGATATAAAGGATTTAAGTGAATTAACTGGTGCGCAAAAAGCGGCCGTATTTGTGATCACAGTAGGTGCTAAAACAGCATCAGAAATGTTGAAATCTTTGGCTGACAGAGAGGTTGAGGCCATCACACTCGAAATTGCAAAAATGCGAAATATCAAATCTGAAATCGTCGATGATGTTTTGAAGGAGTACTATCAGATGATGGAAGCGAAAAGGTATATCCTGGAAGGCGGCGTTGAGTATGCTGAAGAAATTCTGAGAAAAATGGGTGGCAACACGAGTTCTGAACAGATGTTGAAAAAACTGAAGGCACAGTCAGGAACATCTATTTTTGATGAGTTTCAGGAGACAAAAATATTACAGATCGCAAACTTTATTCAAGCTGAGCAACCCCAGGTTGCTGCATTGATCTTTTCACAATTACATACGGATAAATCTGCTGAGATATTGAGTTATCTGCCTGAAGATGATCAAGCTGAAATTATATATCGATTGGCATCAATGGATAAAATTTCCATTGAAGTGATCCAGGAAATTGAAGAGGTCATTAAAGAGCATATGGGTGGCATGGATACAATGGGAGATAGAGTGAAGAGTGGTACAGCAACAGTTGCTCAGATATTAAATGAAGCTGATATTGCCGTTGAACGCCACATATTAGAGAAAATTCAAGAGCGTGATCCGCAAATGGCTACAGATATCAAAGAACAGATGTTCCTGTTTGAAGATATCATTCAATTCAATGATCGTACAGTCCAGGTGATCATAAGTGAGATGGAAAAAACAGATCTGGTTATGGGCTTGAAAGGTGTCGGTGAAGAGTTATCAAGTAAATTCCTCAATAATATGTCAACACGTGCAGCTGATATGCTGCGTGAAGATATGGAGGCATTGGGTCCGGTACCGTTGAAAGATGTGAAAGATGCCCAGCAACGAATTATTAGAAAGATCAAAGAATTGGAAGAGGACGGACAAATTACGACAAGAAAAATGGATGAAGAAGAGATCGTGGAATAGGAAATATGAGTTTGCATAAAATTATCGATAGCGAGAAAATATCCTGGACTCAAAAAGATAGTGCCAAGTTGAACTATCGGATGATTTTTGAAGATCACGATGCAGAAAATGAGAAAAAAATCAAAGAGCAAAAAAAAGCGGAAATCAAAGAGATATTAAAAGAAAATGATGCAGAGTGGGAATTAGAGCTAAATAAAGCCAGTGAAGCCGCATACAGAAAAGGGTTAGAACAAGGCTTTGAGGATGGATTTAAAGCAGCACAAAATGAGATAGATAACCGGTTTACTGTCCTGGAGAATGTTTTTTCAGAAGCACATAAGGAGTGGCGTGAAAGACAGGAGGAACTAAATCCCGGGTTATTGGATATGGTTTTTGATCTGGCAGAAAAAATATTGGAATTGCCGGTAGAAAATGAGGAGATCCGGAAAAAAATGTCAAAAGAACTGACAGATCTACTCCATAAAGTTGATAAAGAATCCAGGCCAAAACTTATGGTGTGCAGATCAGATTATGAATTTATAACTGAACTGATTAAAAAGCATCATACCGAGACAATTATTCATCTTGATATTTGTGAAGTTTGTAATCCAGGAGAGTTCATTTTTGAAACGGAAAGAGTGAAAGTGATTCAGAAATTCAAACAGATGCTGATAGATTTCAAAAACGGCCTGACAATACCAACCTGGAAATGAGTATCAATCTCTCCATATTACCTTATCTGGATGAGTTAAGCCATTCACTCGAGTCTCATCATGCTGATAAAAAAATGTATGGTAAGATCTCTTCTGTTGTAGGTACGATTGTTGAGTGCACCGGATTAGAGGCTTCTGTCGGTGAACTTTATTCCATTCACACAATATCAGAGAGAAAAATTATTGCAGAAGCAGTGGGTTTAAGAGATGGAAAAACACTATTAATGCCATTTGACCGTACTGAGGGAATAAAAGCAGGATGTCTCGTTGAGAAGCTGGGGCAGTCTCTTACCATACAAACAGGGTCTAACATGCTTGGCCGCGTGATCGATTCTAATGGAAATCCCATCGATGATCTGGGACCATTGAATTGTCCTAATCAGATGCCGGTATACAGTGACCCGCCATCACCTCTCAAGAGAAAGAAGATTGATGAAGTGATGAAAACAGGGATCCGAGCCATTGATGCACTGAATACAATTGGTATCGGGCAGAGATTAGGACTGTTTGCCGGTTCCGGTGTTGGTAAAAGTGTTCTATTAAGTATGATCGCACAGCATTCTGATGCAGATATAAATGTAATTGCACTGGTAGGTGAAAGAGGGCGGGAGGTGCAAGAATTTATACATGAAACATTAGGTGAAGAGGGCCTCGCACGATCCGTCGTAGTTGCCGTTACATCAGATATGGCAGCTATGAGTCGGGTAAAAGGTGCATTTACTGCTACAGCCATTGCAGAATATTTCCGTGACCAAGGAAAAAATGTCCTGTTAATGATGGACTCTGTGACCAGAGTTGCAATGGCTCAAAGAGAAATTGGGTTGGCTTCGGGTGAACCACCAACCACCAAAGGATACACCCCAAGCGTGTTCGCAATCCTGCCAAAACTTCTCGAACGAGCCGGTAAAACAGGGAATGGAAGCATTACAGGATTGTACACTGTTTTGGTAGATAATGACGATATGAATGAGCCGATTGCAGATGCTGTAAGATCTATACTTGACGGCCATATCGTGCTTTCACGCCGTTTAGCACATAAAAATCACTATCCCGCCATCGATGTTTTGCAGAGTATATCGCGAGTCATGCCTAAAATTATAAGTGATGAAGAGCGTCTCATTGCCATGAAAGCAAGAGAACTTATTGCAACCTACAGAGAAGCAGAAGATCTGATTAATATTGGTGCCTATGTAAAGGGCTCAAATCCAAAAATTGACGAATCCGTCAAAAAAATTCCGGAATTGGAATCATTTTTGATACAAGATTTAATGGAAGCTGATTTCAGAGAAGATCTCTGGGAATCATTGAAGAAAATCATTCAATAATATCGTGAAGCGAAAACTATGAAATTTAAATTCTCACTCGATTCCGTATTGAAAGTTAGAGAGCATCAGGAAAAAATACAGAAGCAGAAGCTTGCTGAAGAGATGCTAAAAAAGAAAAAAATTGAGGATATCCGCCTGGAGGTGTCATCACGACTGAATAACTATCTTGAAAACAAATGTATCAATCATGCCGAGTCGGTACACTCATTAAAACAATTTGGATCTCACATGGTGGAAGCTCATCAAACCATAAACAAATTGAACGGTGAGAAAAAGGAAGCTGATAAGGCCATCAACAGTGAAAGACAGGATCTGGCGAAAGCTCATAAAAAGAGACACATCATGGAGAAAGTAAGGGAATTTGAATTGAATATTTTTTCTGAAAAAGTATCTCGTCATGAGCAGGTTCATATGGATGAAATTGCAAGTCAATCTTACAACAGATAAAAATGAATCGAAGTACAATCATGATTATTGGTTTATTGATCATTTCATTTTTGATCATGCTTGTTGGTTTCTACCTAATGTTTCCAAAAATCAACGAGGAAAAATATTCAAAGATTATATCCGAGGAACCGGAAGAAGTAGAAACCTGGCAAGATTCTATGGTTGGAACACCTTATCTGAGGAGTTTTGAGGATATTACTAAACAGATTGAATCATTGATGAATGAACAAGTGAACCTTCAAAATACAGTAGACTCTTTAAATAACTTGAAAGAGAATCTGATAAGTAACATCACAGAACTTGAGACTAATATGCAAGAAAAAAAGAGCGGACAGGCAGAACAACCAATCGGTGAAAATGTACCTCTGCCAAATACGATGCAAAGGGAGTCGTCAGAACAACCTCAAACACTGTTTGCCGATAATGAAATGACACCGCAAGAAGTAACTGAAGAAGATCAGGAAGCTTTTGCCGACAGAGTGAAAAGTTTCTTAAACCTGGAAGAAGAAGAGTTAGCTCCAATATTGACTAAAATGAATAACGATCAGATTGTCAGATTATATCATAGTGCCGGAAATATTCAAAGGGAAAAACTTCTCAGATCTTTGAATCCGGATCGGGCAGCAAGATTAATGGAATCAATAATGTTATGATTGAAAATCTGATACAAACTACAAGTAATAACATGAAATCCGGATTGAATACCCTTACTCAATCTGCCCCTCTTAAAAAAGAGGAAGGAGGTTTAGAAGGGCAATTCAAAACATTATTTAATTCGTTTAATAAGCAGCTTAAGCTCACAGATGGCGAACAACCGGAAAGCGAATCGAAAGAGAGTAGTGTTAATGATGAACCGATTGAATCAATTGAAATTAAAAGTAACGAGGTTGATAGTGAGAAATCTCTAAATCAGATCGTAAACAGAGAAAATAACCCTGAAAATTCTGAAGAGTCCGCTCTGAATGATGCTGTTGCCGATGACGAAGAGGTAGTCATTGAAGCATCAGAAAGTGATCCGGAGCTTCGTCAAGCAATTAAATCGAATTTAGAGGAAGTATCAGTTGAGTTAAAAGTGGATAGCGAATCTGAAATTAAGGTCGAGAACACCATTGATAAGCCGAATACTGACATAAGAGTAAATAAAAGTGAGAGGGAAATACCATTAATCAAACCTGACTTAGATTTACCGTTACATGAATCAGAGTCTGATTCCGGGCCACAAGTCGAAAATAGAAGTGCGGCAGAAAAGAATTTGATGGGTGATGGAGAGATTCAGAAGCAGGCAAACGTTGAAGAAGTTCTGAAATTTGCTCATGCTACAGAAAGTGACGACTCACATGGAGGGGGTTCAATTGATCCTAATAGCGGTAAAGTAGCGGATCAACAGATACATATTGTCGATTTAAAAGCTAGTGTAAAAGTAGCGGATCAACAGGTCCAGTTTGAGGATTCAGAAGAAGCAACTAGTGTAAAAGTAGCGAATCAACAGATCAATTTTGTCGATTCAAA
>JBBDJK010000140.1:0-2418 GCA_040879905.1 Balneolaceae bacterium
AATCTGAATGGCTAGCGAAAAAATTATACCGATTACGATAGAAAGTGAAATGCAATCTTCCTACATAGATTATTCTATGTCGGTTATTGTTTCAAGGGCTCTGCCCGATGTACGTGACGGATTAAAACCCGTTCACAGACGCGTTCTCTATGGTATGAGTGATTTGGGAATGTTACACAATCGTAGTTACAAAAAAAGTGCCCGTATCGTCGGTGAAGTTTTGGGTAAGTATCACCCGCATGGTGATACTGCCGTTTATGACTCTATTGTAAGGATGGTTCAGGATTTTTCACTTCGTTACCCACTCGTAAATGGGCAGGGTAACTTTGGTTCTGTTGATGGCGACTCTGCAGCAGCCATGCGTTATACGGAAGTGCGAATGCAGCGTATTGCGGAAGAGTTGCTGACCGACATTAATAAGGAGACAGTCGATTTCCAGACCAATTTCGATGATACATTATTAGAACCTACCGTGCTTCCATCGATGTTGCCTAATCTTCTTTTAAACGGTGCATCCGGGATTGCCGTGGGTATGGCGACAAACATGCCCCCACACAATATCAAAGAAGTTGTGGATGGTACAGTTGCCGTGATAGATGATCCGGGAATCGAAGTGAAAGAGCTGATGCAACATATTACAGCTCCTGATTTTCCAACCGGAGGGATTATATATGGTTACGAAGGGGTAAAAGAGGCTTATGAAACAGGCCGTGGAAAAATTACCATGAGAGCCCGTGCCAATACTGAGGAACTTCGGAGTAATCGGGAGCAGATTGTTGTCACTGAAATTCCATATCAGGTCAATAAAGCCACTTTGATTGAAAAGATTGCGGACTTGGTACACACCGAAAGGATCACTGAAATATCAGAGATCAGAGATGAGTCTGACCGGGATGGTATGCGTATTGTGATCATCCTGAAAAGGGGGGCCAATGCAGGAGTGGTTCTTAATCAACTCTATAAATACACCCAAATGCAACAGACATTTGGGGTTATAAATCTTGCGCTGGTTAAAGGCCGTCCGAAGGTCATGCCACTCAAAGAGTTAATTGAGCATTTTATTGAGCATCGTGTTGAAGTGATCATTCGCCGTACAATCTACGATCTGGATCAGGCAGAAGCTCGTGCCCATATCCTGGAAGGATTAAAGATTGCTCTCGACAACCTGGATGATGTGATCAAAACCATTCGTGCCTCTAAGAATCCACAGGAGGCAAATGTTGAGCTGCGTAAAAAATTCGCTTTTACCGATATACAGGCGAAAGCTATTCTGGACATGCGTCTTCAGAAACTGACCGGCCTCGAAAGAGATAAAGTTGATCAGGAATACAGAGATATTGTCGACAAAATATCTGATTATCGAAATATTCTTTCTGACAGATCTACTCAAAATCAAATCATCAAAGATGAATTGTTAGAACTTAAAGAGAGATACGGTGATGAGCGTCGCACGCAAATTGTCTATTCTGCAGACGATTTCAGTATTGAGGATATGATCGCTGATGAAGATGTGGTCGTTACTATTTCCAATAGAGGATTTATTAAACGAATGCCCGTTAGCGGGTATCGCCGTCAGAGAAGAGGCGGTAAAGGAATGAAGGGTACCACTACAAAAGATGATGAATATGTAGAACATCTGTTTGTGGCTACCAATCATAACTATATTCTCTTTTTTACGGAAAACGGAAATTGTTATTGGCTTAAAGTTTATGAAATTCCCGAGGGTTCACGATTGTCGCGGGGGCGTGCTATTGTGAACATGATCGACATTGAGAAGGATGATTCAATACAGACGTTTGTGCCGGTCAAAACTCTGGAGGAAGATGACTATATCAACAAACACTCCATTATCATGTCGACCAAACAGGGTCAGGTGAAAAAAACAACCTTAGAGGCATACAGCCGACCCAGAAGAGATGGTATTATCGCTATTAATATCCGTGAAGGTGACAGCTTGTTAGGCGCTGCTCTTACGGATGGTGACAGTAACATTATCCTTGCCAATAAAAAGGGAAGAGCTATTCGTTTCCACGAAAGTGATGCAAGGGAGATGGGACGAAATACGTCAGGTGTGAGAGGTATGAATCTCGGTAAGGGTGATGAACTCGTGGATATGGTGGTTATCAAAAACACCCACGAAGCAACTGTCCTTGCAATATCTGAAAATGGATATGGCAAACGTTCTCTTGTCGATGATTACAGAGAACAAAGCAGAGGTGGTAAAGGGGTGATTACACTGAAGATAACACCAAAAACCGGGAATCTGATTGCACTCAAAGAGGTGTCAGATAATGATGATCTGATGGTCATCACTGAACGGGGTAAAGTGATCCGTATGCAGTGTAAAGGAATCAGAACAATGGGACGAAATACACAGGGTGTTCGCATCATGCGACTGGATGATGACGGTAAAATAGC
>JBBDJK010000141.1:0-1456 GCA_040879905.1 Balneolaceae bacterium
GATGATGGCGATCAGGAAAACAAAACGTTTGATGGGGTCGTCCAGACAGTCAATCTAAATAACCAATCATTTCTCCTTAAAGGCGGGTTACTCTTATATGTTGACTCCAACACAGAATTTAAAGGAGATGGAGATTATATACAGTCACTCCAGGAGTTAAACGATGCAAACAGTCCGCAGAACAATATTACTGCAAAAGGTATTTACTATACCAATGAAACAAATCGGAATATCGTTGTAGAAGTTGAATTTGAACTCTAAAATGTATATCGAAACCAATAATCTAATAACCCATTCATTCAGTCAAATAAAGTTGTATTTCTGTCTGAATGAATGGTTTCATCTATGAGTAATAAAGAAAATAGCTCCAATTCAGATCGAAACCTGGCTGTGCAATTACAGGAAGTTTTGCATTCCGATAGGGCTCGTCATACTATTAAAGACCCTCTAGGTAAGGAACTATTTGCTTTCAAAAAAAATGAATTCAGGTACGATTCAAAAGAAATACAATACAGAAAAGAGAATAGCTGGGATCTCATCCATAATGCTATAGCCACCGTGAGTCAAAGTAGTGATTTCAATTCTCAAACGGATCGAAATAAACCGTTTATGATCACTCATTACAGACAATATCTGAAAATTGCAGCAATCCTATTATTGGCAGTGATGTTATCTCTCCTATATTTACAAAACCGTACTCAAAAATCTAATCTCATTGGCAGTGCTAATACCCAAGTTGAAGTTGTACGACTGGCAGACGGGAGTGAGGTCATCCTTCGCCCAAATTCCGAGCTTTATATGGTTGAAGAGAGTAGATCAAAGCAGGTTTATTTGCTTAATGGCGAGGCCTATTTCACTGTCACAAGCGATCCCAATCGCCAATTTATTGTTGATACCGGTTCAGGTACAGCAGAAGTTCTGGGGACAAGTTTTAATATTCGTGCCTGGAATCACGAAACCGTCGTATTTCTTGAATCCGGATCATTACGTTTATCAACTGCAGATCAATCAGATCAAATCATTTTGGAACCGGGCCAGGTATCAATTGCCACACAAAACAATCAAATATCACAACCTGAATATACCGATAAAGAGTATTACACTTCTTGGCAAGAAAATGTAATTGTTTTTAACAATCGACCGGTCTCATCCATTATACGGGAGATTGAGCATCACTTTACTATTCAAATTGAGGTTTCTTCGGACATTCAAGATACATTACTCGGAGGATCTATTTCCATTGATAACCTACAAACAACACTTCAAAATCTAGAGCTTGTACTTGGTGGAGAATTTGTTTTGATTTCGGACGATAGATATCAGTATATAGATGCTGAATAGTTCTAAGTAGATGTTTACGGATGATAAAATATTTTTTCCCTCTATTAATCATATTAGTAATACACTCTGAAAAAGCTGTTTCTCAGTTTAATTATGAAAACAGATCCGCAGTAGA
>JBBDJK010000141.1:1556-3856 GCA_040879905.1 Balneolaceae bacterium
GTAGACAATGAAACGGGTGATCGGTTACCATTTAGCACAATATCCTGGTATGAGAATGGGCAATTAAAGGGTGTCTCCGCATCTCAAACCGGTACATTTTCATTGGAAACCTTCAGTAGCCAAGAGTATTTGACGCTGACGACTACATACGTAGGTTATGAATCCCGGTCGATTACAATATCTATCGATCAGCAAAACTCACTTAATGACCTAACCATCCGTCTAACATCAAAATCATATTTAGGAAATGAAATTATCGTTTATGGCCATTTTTTTATGAACACTCGTGATTCGCTGATGAGTGGTTTAGTCCATACGGACCGTTTTAGTCCTCTGGGTGACGGTAACGCGATACGTGCTCTTCAAGTTTTACCTTCCGTTCAAATGACAACGGCTCTAAATGATGGCCTATCAATCAGGGGAAGTGCGCCGGATGGTTTCCAGCTGGAATTAGACGGTATAACTATCTTCAATCAAAGTCACCTTTTTGGTTTGGTGGACAGTTTCAATGAGGATGCTGTAAGAAACAGTGGTTTTTACTATGGTGTTGCTCCCGCTCACATCAATTTACCTGTGGGAGGCATGCTCTCATTAACTACTAAAAACGGTTCACTGAACAAGTTCCAATCGAACATCAGTTTAAGTAATACAAGTATTCGAACTACATTGGAAGGCCCGATTCGTAGCGGGGTAAGCAGTTGGCTTATTTCAGGGCGGTTATCCACTATGAATGAAATAGATTGGTTACATAACGACAAATTGATTCAATGGGGTCTTGATGTCAATCGTCCGAATTCTGAATCAAATACGGATCAATTTATTTCTTCTAATTTGATCACTCCAAAAGAATCTGCTGCCCGGTTCTTTGATTTACACGGGAAATATTATCACGAAAGTGCAGACGCATCGAGAACCATCGTAAGCGGCTATTTTGGAGGAGACAAGACTTCAAACAAAGCGGATCGAATCACCAGAACAAATTCTCTTAGAGATCGATTTAGTGTAATAGAAGTTGAAAGCCAAAACAAATGGAATAATTTTGCTGCTTCAGTACAACATCAAAGAGAGATCAACCTATCGATATACAGTCATACAATGGCCGGAATCAGTGCATATGAAACCAGTTTCTTAAAAGACGATTTCATTTATACAGAGACGATACGTTCTGATAACACTGATCAAACAATTGTTTCTGCATCTCCTATGATAAATCGAAGTACCATGAATCAGGTTAAATTTAATCAGACATTTGATATCGATTTATCACCAATATTTGTCAAAACCGGATTATCGAGTACGTACTTTAGAAATGAATATTTAGAAAAATCATTTGACCGGCCACTCTTCTTTAGTCGAACCGCATCCATGCTAACTGATCTTTTTTTGCACCTTGATTGGAATGTTCATCCTTTTCTTGATCTATCCACCGGAATCCGCTCAAACTACTTTTCAAATGGGCGTTATCTATATTTATCACCCAGATTTAAAGTTTTTTTATTCCCACAAAAACGCATCTCATTCTATACTGGTTATAGCGAAAATGTTCAATTCATGAACAGAATCAGTTTTAGTAATGCAGTTACGGCAGACATTTGGATCCTTGCAAATAAAGATCAATCCCCAACCATTTCCAAACAGATAATGGCCGGTTTAACAATCGAACCCATTTCAGGTTTATTCATGCAGACTGAAATTTATCGGAAGGAATTTGAAAACTTAAGATTACACGAACTCAATACATCATCACTGGCCAATAGTTTTGAAGTCACTCCATGGTTTTATCAAAACAGAGGTTATGCCCAAGGGTTAGAAATCCTTACCAGATATAAACATCAATACTTCAATCTTACACAAACTTACACACGTTCATCCGTTGAACTTCAAAACGATGTGTTAAATGACGGTGCTCGTTTTTATGCTCCATGGGATCGAACACATTCAACCAACTCATTAATAGAAATCCATTTAAATAGTCAGTTATCACTTTTTGCATCGTACACATTTGCAAGTGGTACTGTTTATATGCATCCAAATTCACAAGATTCCAACTCTATGTCCCGGTTACCAAATACGAAAAGGCTGGATTTATCACTATTATTTACCGGACATATTAAAAAGAGCACGATATCCACAAAAATATCGGTTTTTAATGTTTTGGACAGAAATAATGTGTGGTATCGTGAAATTCAACCCATTATTGAATCCCAACAAACCATCCCTTCAATCCGCCCAATAGAAGTTGATGTTTACGATTTAGGAATTCAACCCTCATTTGAAATAAAATTTACTTTTTGAACCCG
>JBBDJK010000141.1:3956-5231 GCA_040879905.1 Balneolaceae bacterium
AGATCTACTTCCTTTTCTCTCCATAATTTCTCTTGATATACTCATCCAGTAACTTGCGAAACTCGGCAGCGATATGATCACCACGCAGGGTCGAGTGATGTTCTCCATCAATATAAACCGGTGCTTTAGGTTCTTCGAATGTACCGGGCAGGGAAATTCCAATATTAGCATGACGAGACTCGCCCGGTCCGTTAACCACACAACCCATCACAGCCACATCCATCTCTTCTACACCGGGATAGAGCTCCCTCCATGCCGGCATATTATCCAGAATGTAGTTTTGTATTTCATCCGCAAGTTCCTGAAAATAGGTGCTCTTGGTACGTCCGCAACCCGGACATGAGGTCACCTGAGGGATAAAACTGCGAATACCGAGTGATTGCAAGATCTGCTGACAAATCCGGACCTCCTCCGCTCTGTCGGCACCCGGCATCGGCGTTAATGACACGCGGATTGTATCACCAATTCCTTTCTGAAGCAGCACTGCCAGCGCCACCGAACTGGCAACGGTTCCTTTCATGCCCATACCGGCTTCTGTCAGTCCCAGATGAAGTGGATAGGGTAATATCTCCGCAATTCGTTGGTAAACGTTAATCAAATCCTGTACGCCCGACATTTTACAGCTTACGATGATCTTATCCGATGCCAGACCTACCTCTTCAGCAAGTTGAGTGGAACGGCGTGCACTTTCAACCATTGTATCGAGCATTACTTCCTTTGCTGACTTTGGATTCTCCAATGCATTATTAGCATCCATATACTGAGCTAATAGCTGTTGATCCAATGATCCCCAATTCACCCCGATACGAACCGGTTTGTCATACCGGATTGCCTGTTCAACTATCGTGCAAAAATTCTCGTCACGTGCTTTTGTACCCGTATTTCCCGGATTGATTCTGAACTTGGCCAATGATTTAGCCATTTCCGGATAAGCAGTCAACAGTTTATGTCCGTTGTAATGAAAATCACCAATAATCGGTACCGTCACACCCCTGTTTATTAACTTATCTTTGATATAGGGTACAGCTTTAGCAGCCGCATCATTATTAACCGTAATCCGAACCAGTTCAGACCCCGCCTGATGTAATTGATCAATCTGCTCTACTGTTTCGTCGATATCAGCAGTGTCCGTATTGGTCATCGACTGTACAACAATCGGATTCCCGCCACCAACTGTCACATCACCTATGGTTACAGGAATAGATTTTCTTCTTGAAAATGGTGCCATTTTATTATTAAATAAAAAGTTTTTTTAAAGTATAATTTATTGCCCGG
>JBBDJK010000141.1:5331-10898 GCA_040879905.1 Balneolaceae bacterium
TCAATTTTTTTTGCTGAGTTCAAAGAGTGTCTTTTTTTCCTCTTTGGTCAGGCCGTCATAACCTTTTTTAGATATTTTTTCCAGGATTCTATCGAGCTCTGATTGATCCTGTTCTTCAATAACTTCCACATCTGCAACAGCGTACATTTTCTTGTTTTTCGGAGACCTGCTACTTTTCTTCTTTTTAGGTTCCCCTTTAAAAATCTGTTCTATAGGCCTTACAAATCGTGACAGATCATTTCCCTCGTAATGTGCTTTAATCAAGAGATACCCTGCACCTGCGCCACCTAAGTGAACCAATCGTGCAATTCCATCACCTGACCCAAGAAATAAGAGATCAAATGCAATTAATCCGGCAACTAAAAAACGGGCCTGAATGGGAGGTAAAAAGAGCAACATAATAGGTGCTGTAGGAAATAGGTATGCGAATGATACCATTACACCAAATACAGCACCGGATGCTCCGATAACCAAGCTGGCCCCATATATGTATGAAAGGATAATATGAAGAAAAACACCACCTAATCCTGCACCAAGATAGATAACACTAAACGTCCGGGGTCCGACAGACTCCTCAACAGATCTTCCCATCCACCATAGCCATAACATATTGAATAGCAGATGGAACCCGCTTCCGTGCAGAAACATATAGGTAAAAAGTCTCCACGGCTGTGTAACGACTGTCCATATTGACGGATCAAATGCAAGATAAGAAGTAATGATATTGTTAATACTTCTGCCACCTATCTGAATCGGGCCAAATACAGCTTGAAACACAAAAACGATCACATTGATTGCAATAATCGTCCGAATGACCGGGGGTATTGATTTAAAACCCCGCCAAAATGCGCTACTAAAGGATTCTTGTTGGTACATAATCAGTTCAAATTAACTACCTGTAATCATCTCCTTCTCCTTTTAATCCCCAATATTTGATCAAAATATATCCAACGACCATTCCACCCAAATGTGCAAAGTGAGCGATACCGCTATCCGGACGCATTAAGCCTGAAAAAAGTTCGATGGCACCAAAGATGGCGACAAAATATTTCGCTTTTATTGGGATAGGTGGAATCAAAAGCATGATATAGCGATCCGGAAACATCATGCCAAAAGCCAACAGAATTCCGTAAACGGCCCCTGAAGCTCCTATTGTAGGTGCGCCCACACCACCAATCCACATATGTAAAAGCGCAGCTCCTATGCCTGTTAAAAAGTAATAGAGTATAAATCGATTGGTTCCCCAAAAGTTTTCGATACTCTGTCCAAAAATCCAGAGAGCAAACAGATTAAAAAATACATGCCCCAGGCTCGCATGAAGAAACATATAGGTAACAAGCTGCCAAGGTGAAAACAAGCCCGACCCAATTGGCCAAAGTGCACCATATTCCATCAAAAACCTGTACAACATCGGTGTTTGTAATGCGAAAAAAATTAATGCATTAATGATCAGCAGATGTTTTACAGCCGGGGGGAAAAATGTAAACTGAGTGTTAGGTGAATAGTTACTGTCTTGAAAATTCAATGCTCTATCGGGTTTTTTACTAATATTTCAGAACGCTATAATATACGTTAATTCCACTTAAAGTTACGCCGGGAATTCCTTGTCCCGGGAAAACAGTATCTCCGCATAAATAGATTCCATTAAATCTGAACCACTCAAAAGGTAGGAAAAGGTTTTATGGTCTGAAATCAGAAAATATTCTAAAACCAGGATGAAGTACAGGCCAATGGTTTACAAAGTGGATTCAAAAGCCAATTCCAGATCTGCTCCGGCCAGTGTTGGATTTTCTATCTTTTCATCAATTTCAATTTTACCATCACGGAGCCGAATAACTCTTCTGGCATATTTTGAAATCTCTCTCTCGTGAGTCACTAATAAAATAGTATTACCTCCTCGGTAGAGTTGTTCCAATAGAACCATAATTTCGTCACCGGTCTTACTATCCAGGTTACCTGTGGGTTCATCAGCCAGTAAAATCGATGGATCGTTCACCAGTGCCCGGGCAATAGCAACCCGTTGTCTTTCCCCGCCTGAAAGTTCATTTGGTTTATGGTCCACCCGATCACCTAAGCCTACTTTTGCAAGTGTATTCGTAGCTTTTTCTTTTCGAACTGAACTTTTTAATCCGGAATAGATAAGAGGTAATTCAACATTACTCAGACAATCTGTTCGTGGCAAAAGGTTAAATGTTTGAAAAACGAATCCGATTTCACGGTTTCTGATTTGAGCCAATTCTGAATCATCCAGATCACTGACACTATGTCCATTCAGTATATATTCGCCGGAAGTAGGTGTATCAAGACAGCCAATCATATTCATCAAAGTTGACTTTCCTGATCCGGACGGCCCCATGATAGCAATATATTCATTCTCCATCACATCAAAAGTTACACCATCCAAAGCACGTACGATCGACTGGCCCATTTTATAATGTTTCTTCAGATCCTCAATTTCAATTATTTTTTTTGCCATACTCTTACACCAATATTCAAACGTTTTGGGATTGTTAATTATTAACGCTGATTACATCGCCATCTTCAAGTTCCCTGGATAAAACACGATAGCTACCTGTAACAACTTCCTGACCGGCAACCAATCCTGACATAATCTGCATATATCTGTTATCACTGATTCCTGTTTCTACTTCAACTCGTTTGGCAATACCGCCATCATTTATGAATACAACTCTTCTAAAATCTTCATTTCTAAAGGATACCCCATTAGAAGAGTTAACCGAATTGTTATCGTTAGTCGTTGAATCAGCACTCACAGAATCATTCTTTTGATTATTGGCAAAATCACGAACTGTTACAGATTGAATAGGTACGGAAACGACATTATAAACAGTATTGGTTTTTATATCAACATTTGCTGACATCCCCGGTTTAAAGTCAGGGTTAAATGTATCGGCTGGATTTTCATTTATATTCATGACTAAGAAATCAGAACCGGCATGGTCCAGGTTATGTGGTGTTGTAACACGGATTTTCACTTTATAATTGGTTACCTGATCTGCCCCACCGGAACCCGTCACGTCAGCTGCGTTTGCAATTTCATAGACAATTCCCTCAAACGAGCGATTGGGATAGGCATCTGCTTCTATGATCGTTGTATCGTTCACACTGACATTTACAATGTCATTTTCATTAACATCTACAACTACTTCCATCTGCTCCATTCTGGCAATTCGCATCATTTCGGTACCGGCAGTTTGCGCTTGTCCCAAAACTCTTTCTCCCCTTTCAACTGCCAAACCACTGATTGTTCCGGCCGCCGGAGACCTGATAACTGTTTGCTGCAACTCTTCCTCGGCTCGTCTTAACTGTGCTCTTGCGCTCTCAATTTGAAATTCAGAAGCCTTGAAGTTAGACTTTTGAGCTTCATAATTGTTAAATGACTGCTGGTACTCTAAATCGGCAATCAGATTCCTGTCAAATAATTCTTTATTTTTCTGATATTCTATTTCGGCCTGTAACATGGTTGCCCTTGCTTGTTCCATTCTGGATTGTTGCGTAAGTAAAACAGCGTTTAATTCATCAATACGGGCTTGATACAGATCCGGTTTAATTCTCAGTAACAGATCACCTTCACGTACAAAATCGCCTTCATTTACATTCAGCTCAATGATTTCACCAGATACATCAGGGCGTATGATCACTTCAACTTCAGGTTGAATACGTCCGGTTGCTGACACAATCTGAGTGATTGTACGAAGTTCGGCTAATTCGGTCTCAACCTCTTTTTCAGCAGGGCCACCATCAATCCACCCGGCAGTTTTGGCAATAATACCCACAGCTACTAAGAGTAATACAGTGATCCCCAGAATTTTTAATAATTTTTTTGTTGCTGATTTCTCCTTAGCCATGTTCGATACTTAAATGTTAGATTATAAATGAGCCGATAAATCAAAGATCCATTGATGCTGTAAGTCTGCCCAGATAGAATTCCAATACTTTCTCCTGAAAAACAAAATTGTAGATCGTTTGAATGCGATTTGATTGTGCTTCTACAAAGTTAGCATTGGCCTGATTCAATTCGATCAGTGTTGATGCACCTACTTCGTATCTTTGTACTTCCGTTTCATATGCTCTTTCCGAAGCAATCAATGCGGTATTCGATGATTCAAGTTCTTTCACAATCGACTGATAGTCGGTATATGCCTGTCGAACTTCTTCGTTGATCTGATATTTAATATTGTCCAGTTCAAGCCGACTGTTTCTCAGGTTGATTTTTGTACTTTGCAGGCTGGTTCTGCGACTTAAATTATCAAAAATCGGAATTTGAAGAGAAAACCCTATAAACCGGTTTACATTTCTATCAAAAAACTGTTCTCCAAAACTGAGTGGTGATCCATCAATATCACGAAATCGTTCATTATAACTCCCACTTATTCCAAAACTGGCATTCAATGTAGGTAACAAGTTTGCACGTGCCAGTGATTCATCAAATTCATTACGTTCAATGAGGAGCTCTTGTGCACGGAGATCTCTTCTGTTATTCATTGCGGTTTCTACCATTTCCTCCAGGTTTAATTCAATCGGTATCAGATTCAGATCTGAAACTTCCGGCATAATCAGCTCATAATCACGCCCGGAGTCGTCCTGCATGATTCTCATTAAAAAAGTAATACTGTTTTCAAGAGCATTTTCTCTTTGGATCACTAAAAGTTCATCATTGGCTACCAATGATGCTTGATTGAGAAGGTCAACACTTGGGCTTCTACCCACTTCCACCTGGGCTTCTATCTGTTCATATTGCTGTCTTGAAACACTTAGATTTTCACGGCTGATCCTTAATAATTCCTCATTTAAAATTACTTGTAGAAATCTGGATGCTGTTGTAAAGATGATGTTCTCTCTTAACCTTTGGCTTTCTTGAATCTGAATCTCTTTATTTGTATTGGCTCTTCTTAGATTAACAATATTACTGAAACCATTGAATAGTGTAATACCGGAGTTAAGGTTACCACCCATCGAATTGGTTGTAACGTTTTCGAATGTAACAGTCGTCTGGTCAAACTGCTGACCAATTCTTCTTGTAGCGTTGTAACTCGCACTCACAGATGGCAGAAAATCGGCCTTTGCACTTAAAATATCATTATCTGATAAACTCAAATTATTTTCAGCCTGCTTCAACTGATAGTTATTTTCAAGAGCTATCTGAATAGCATCTTCAATGGTTATAGCAGTCTGTGCATTGCTTATAAATGGGATCGTTAGCAGGATGGCTAAAAGTAGTATTCTTGGAATCATTTGCTATGTCATTTTTTGATTTCTGTTTTTACACGTAGAAGTGTAACGAGAGTTTCACAATTTTTTCTCAGGTTTTAAGAAAAAAAATGTTTTTTAACATCTTTATTACATTAATCACCCTGTGTGATTAAAAAAAGGCTGTATTTTGAAATCTCTTCATTGACATTGGACGTCCTTTATGTCGAAACGTTTGTAAATCCGGACATAAACATGGAAAATTTCGGCACCGGCAGATTTCTGTTCACCGACAGAAATAATGAAGAATTGGTAATCCGGAATTGGAGATTGAAGAAAAAATGTACTGGTTCAAA
>JBBDJK010000141.1:10998-14432 GCA_040879905.1 Balneolaceae bacterium
AAAAATGTACTGGTTCAAACGGCAAAAAGGGATCTATTCGTCACCTTTCATCTTCTTCTCTACCATTTCGGATATGTAAGAAGCCGCTCTCATGGCTACCACTCTCTTTAACTCGCTGAATATGAGTGATGTAAAACCATTATTTTCGTTCGACCCTGAATGATAACGCTCACCTGTTCTGTTTTTATGACTCTTTTTTGATAACAATCCAAGCGCCATCCCAGCCATCATCACAATACCAACGGATTTTAAGGGGTGTTTTTTAATAGTTGAAGCCGGATTAATGGTGTCCGGCAAGAAATTACTGATTTTGGAAATTCGATTTTCAAATCCGGATTCCAATAGTTCCAAATCGTCTTTTAATTTTTGTTTACGAATCCTCACGTCACCCATCGATATTTTGTTTTTATTGTCCAGTATTCTTACCCCCTATTTTTTCCGGTAAGTCATCTGAATCATTATCAGTAATCATTTTACCGATAATATCGGCTTGTATTTTTTCAGTTAACCGTTTTGATTTTCGATTCAAGAAAATAGCTCCAAATAGCAGAAACGGAATGGCAACTATTGCAAATCCGATGCTGTAATTATCCAGAAAATCACCTAAATAAAAAGCCAGTGCAAAACAGAAAAAATATAATGAAGCACCCAGAAGTGTCAATCCCAGAATTTTCTGCACAGAATCAGCTATAATCAATGAAATTTTCTCAGCTATATTCATTGTAAATAGTTGTACCCTTGCATCAATGTAAGCACGTATTTCTTCCTTAAGAGAATAATTCTCTTCTTGATCGGTAGCAGTCGTTGATTTATTCTCAGCCATAACCCGGTTATTTATTTGAGTAGTCTACCGAGCATATATCCCACTACTGCACTGATAGCAACACTGGTAATAGGATTTTTTCTGATTAGTAATTCAGCTTCAGTTTTTATTTCGTTGAATTTCTCTTCAAGGTCAGCATCTCTCAGCATAGAATGTCCCTCCTCTATTACACCTTCAAGTTCTTCATTCAGATCACTGATAATATTCTCATCCATTTTATTCAGAATTTATTTCTGTGTAATATACGATTATCCTTTAAAATAACATCTTGATCCGTAATGTTAAACGAAAAATTTCATTATTCGTACCGAAGACTATCAATCGGATCAAGTTGAGCTGCTTTCCAGGCAGGATACACTCCAAACAGGACACCTACAATGGTCATTCCGATAACTCCTCCAACTGCAGCACTCCAGGGGATAACAACACCGGTCTCAAGCCATATCGATGCTCCATTACCTAAAGCCGCGCCGGCCAATATTCCAATCACTCCTCCGATTTGACAAATCGCAATCGTTTCAAGAAGAAACTGAGATGTGATCGCTTTTTTGGTAGCACCAACAGCTTTCCTAATGCCTATCTCCCTTGTACGTTCAGTTACGGACACCAACATAATATTCATTACACCAATACCGGCACCCAGAAGCACAATTCCACCGATCACAAAACCAATCATATAGAGCATCCCTGTAAACTGGTCAAATACACCACTTAACGTTTCATTCGTAGTAATTTCGAAATCATTCTCTGAAGCCGGATCCACTTTCCTAAGTGCCCTGAGAATACCGGTCAATTCATCTATAGTGGCAGCAACTCTCTCAACTGAACCGGCCCGTAACTGAATGCCAATGTTCTGATTCCGTCCATAAATACCTGCCAGATTTGTGTAAGGTATGACAACAAATCGATCCAAAGTGTTTCCAAATACATTTCCTTTCGCTTCGGTTACTCCAATTACAGTGTAGGGCCGGCCTTCGATACGTATCGTTTTATCAATAGCCGTTTCCATTTCAAATAGTGCTGATTCGACATCCGCACCAATGATTGCCACGGCTCTTGCATTGTCAATGTCTTCGGTTAAAAAATTTCTGCCGGTTTCAATGACATAAGCATTGTTATCAAGATAATGTACATTTGCCCCTCTGATGCCAATATTTGGCTCAGTCTCCAATTCACCGTACGACACTCTGGTTGTTTGATATTGTCTGTTTGGACCAATCCCAGATGCCTCCTGAGTCATCTCCTGCAGATTTTCCATTTGTGCAATAGTGATATCCTGTCTATTTCTGTAATGTTCCCAGTCAGTGGGTCCCATCTGAATTGAAGGAAATTTTGATACTGTAATTACATCTCCACCCATCAGGCTCATGGTATCCTTAAAATAGGTATCGAGAACCAAAACCGCGGTGTTTGCGCTAATGATTGCAAATACACCGACTGATATCGCAAGAAGTGTCAACGAAGACCTTAATTTGTTGGCCCGAATGGAGTCGAATGATTGTCGAAATACTTCAATTAGATTCATAATGTAGATTTAATCGTATCTGAGAGATTCAATGGGATCTGCCTTTGCAGCCTTACTGGATGGCAGGTATCCGAAAAGAATTCCGACCGCAGCACAGATTAAAATGGCATTAAGAACGGTCGTCCAATCCATATAGGCAACAAAGAACTGGTTAATCAGTACAGTAACACCCATAGATAACATGACACCAATCACACCTCCTACCAAGCATATTACGATCGATTCCATTAAAAACTGCATGAGAATTTCCCATGCTTTTGCTCCCACAGCCTTTCTAATTCCGATCTCTTTTGTTCTCTCTTTAACTGAAACAAACATAATATTCATCACACCGATTCCACCCACAAATAGTGCCAGGCCGGTCAGGAATATTCCTATTCCATAAATAACCACTTTCATACCCTGAAATTCTTGTTCAAAAAGTGCAGCCTGATTGATTGCAAAATCGTTCTCTTCCATCGGGTCCAGTTGCCGTATTTGCCTCATGGCACCTATTACTTCATATTCACCGTCATACAACGATTCTTCATCAGGAAACAGAACAGCCAGTTGAATACCGTATCTCAAACTGAAAATCGTTCCATAAGACGTAATAGGAACAAGAACCATGTTATCAAAATCTTCAACCCCTAAAAAATTACCTCTTCTTTCCAACACTCCAATAACTGAAAAGCGCTGCCCTCTAATTGTAACTTGTTTATTTAAGGGATCTTCATTTGGGAAAAGTATATCAGCAATACTACTACCGATGATGACGACCCTTGCCGCTCGTTGAACTTCGGAGGCGGTGTATGCCCTTCCTTCATCAATGTCTGCACCGGCGGTCTGAAAATAACCTTCTGTGCTACCCAACATCCTTACACCATCGGCTTGACGGTCAAGAAATCTGATTGATACATTCCTTCCAGCTGTTGCTGATACTTCAGTTGCAGAAGGTGTCAAGTTCCTTAATCGGTCAACATAGGAAGCTTCCATCTCTCTTCGATTTCTGTACTCCCACCATTTATATTCACCGCCGAAACCCCATGGCCACTTCTCAACATACACGACATTTCGTCCTAACATATCCATACTGCTTTCAAATGT
>JBBDJK010000142.1:0-2344 GCA_040879905.1 Balneolaceae bacterium
GGATCCTTTTTTTTAGGTTTGATGATTCCTGAGCCATGTTTACGGAAAGTTCTTTATTTAAATTGGGCATATGGAGAAGTTCCAGTAGGAGGGAAGCATACTCCTTTCGGGAAATATTTTCTTCTGAAAGTACCATAGAGTCACATCGTAATTCCCGATATTCGATCAGTTCCTTCTTCAATAGATGAACAAAAGGGTGAAACCAGAAGAAGATGCCAGTGCAAAGAGTTGTCACTTGTGATAAAAAATCATTTTGAGATATATGTGTTAATTCATGTCTGATAGCCAGATTTAGTTTTTCAGTTTGATTCCGCAAAGAATCCGGCAGTAATATGACGGGGTTTCGGTATCCAAATGTAACCGGTACAATCTCTTCGTGATGAAACGCAATCTTAATTGAGTTTCGGATCATTGAAAGTTGCTCTCTGTTTTTGGAATCCAATTCTTTAAGTTCTGTAAGAGGAATAAAATGGAACAGAGACTTAATTTTCAGAAGTTGCAGCCACTGCATAACAAATCGTAAAAGTGAGATGACCGCACCGATAACGACAAACAGAAAGACTCCAGCAATCAAGAAATTTGAAAATGTATAGATACCTGCAGTATTTGATTCTGTAACACCGATCTCAATTGGATTAAGGATGGTAATTACACTCAGGTTAACCGGCTCGGCAGCACCGGCAAAAAGATAAGTTTCTGCTGTCTGAATCATAAGCAACCCCAAAAACCCGGCAGGAAGTGCAAACATCAATGCCAAACGGCCGTGATATTGTATCTGTGGATGAAGAGATGTATACGTTCTGAGAATGATCCAGCCCATCACAGCTGCAAGTGTCCAAATGATTAACGGTAACCATGCGAAATATAAAATGGATTCACCTGCTGTTACAATTGATTCAAATAGAGGTTCCATGTTTACTCTTCAAGTTTATCGATTAGTCTTTTGATCTCTTCTCTTTCTTCATCTGTTAGTTTTTCACTTTGAACCAGTGTTTGAACCAGATCTTTTGGGGATCCCTGAAAAACTTTATCTACAAGCCTGTTAATCAGGCTGTAACGAACCTCATCCGGTTTCACTGCAGCACTATAAATATAGCTGAGTCCCTCTTTACGATACTTCAAATAGGACTTGTCGGATAGGTTTTTCATGATGGTCATGACGGTTGTGTATGCTACTTCGCGGTATTCCAAAATCTTTTCTCTTACATCAGCAACTGAAGCTTCACCCAGTTTCCAAACATGATTGAGAATTTCCATTTCGGTTTCACCTAACGGGCTAAGTGGTTTTCGCATAATTGATCTTATTTATATTTTGTCGGTACGTGATTCGTGTCCGAAAACTGATTAAAGATTATGTTCCAAATCTAAATCTTAACGCGGACATTGAGTGTATTAATAGATTAGTACTAATAAAATAGTAATCTGATTAAATGTCAAGAGAAATCTTGCACTTCATCTCTTGAAAACCCATCTTTTAGAAAAAACGCAAAAGAATGTACGAATACTCATTTATACTGCATAAAGATTACCGGGAATACCCGGTTGAGGAGATGAAGAAGAGATCAGCGGAATTTCTTCAGCTAATGAAAAGAAGAAGGACAATCCGTGATTTTTCTGAAAAGGATGTACCTCGAGAGATCATTGAAAATTGTTTGCAAACAGCCGGTACAGCTCCCAATGGTGCGAATATGCAACCATGGCATTTTGTGGTAGTGAGTGATCCTGAAGTAAAGAGAAAAATTCGGGAAGGAGCAGAGAAGGAAGAGTACGATTTTTATCATAAACGGGCACCTGAAGAGTGGCTGGAAGCGCTGCGTCCTTTTGGGACGGACGATAAAAAACCATTTTTGGAAAAGGCCCCTTATCTCATCGCAATATTTTCTAAAAGTTACGGATTGGATAATGAGGGGTTCAAGCGGAAACACTACTATGTGAAAGAGTCTGTTGGAATTGCAACCGGCATGTTGATAACAGCTCTTCATAATGCCGGACTGGTAACTTTAACACATACTCCAAGCCCAATGGGATTTTTGAATGAGATCCTGAACAGGCCTCAAAATGAGAAGCCATTCCTGCTGCTTGTTGTCGGGTATCCGGAAAATGGTGCCAAAGTCCCTGCAATCAACAAAAAAAGCCTGAAAGAAATTGCCAGTTTTATTTGATTCTGATTCTGATAATGAAAATTAATAAACTTCTGCCCATCCACGGATAAATCCCACATTTTGAGCGACTTCCGGGACGTTGTTGTTCCAGTTGGCTTCATATTCAATTGATATGTGTCCGGCAAAGTTTTGTCGCTTCAGCTCTTTAAGTACATCACTTACCTGCCCCACACCTGTTCCAA
>JBBDJK010000143.1:0-14217 GCA_040879905.1 Balneolaceae bacterium
ATCTTTTGAACGCGAAGCGATATATAAGATCTAACTCTTTAATCCCCTAAATATCCCTCAACCATTTCCACTAACTTATCACTAATGATGATTTCAAGTGTAAGTTGATTGTTAAAAGTAATGAATTACTTTGTTTTCAGAAATCAGATTGGATAGATTTATAGGAAAGGGGTATTCTGGAGAATAAGGTAGAAATCTGCTAAATTACACGAATAAGAAAAATGGGGCTTTGATTCATAACCACTATAATCAAAAAAAAAAGTTTAAAGTGACTATTCAATATTTAATTAGGGGATTCGTATGGAAAAAAATCAATTAAAACCTTTAAAATGGTCAGTCGTTAATTTTTTTATTTGGATGATGATTATTTTTTTAAAGGGAGCTTCTATAGGATATGCCTTTCAGACAGTTTCATTGCAGGACCAGGGTTCAATTAGTAGTTCTGTAAACAGCCATTATGAATTACACATTCAAAAAATGAGTGGAATTATTACTCTCGATGGTGTAATTGATGAAGGTGATTGGATTCAGGCAGATGTTGCGGATGAATTTTTTATGGTGACTCCATACGATACCAGCTACAGTGAAGCCAAATCAGAAATAAGGATGACATATGATGAGGATGCCATCTATCTGTCACTTATTTTCTTCGATGTAATCTCAGCGCCTCGGGTTGTCGAGTCGTTACGAAGAGATTTTGCATTTGGAACAAATGACAATTTTCTACTTTTCCTGGATCCGTTTAATGATCTCACAACCGGCTATTCATTTGGGGTGAATGCTGCCGGTGCAAAGTGGGATGGGACCATGAGCAGTGGTTCCGCTGTAGATCTCGCCTGGGATGCAAAATGGGAAGTGGTCGTCAGGGATTATGATGATAAGTGGATCGCTGAAATGCGGATTCCATTCAAATCGATTCGGTATAAAGCCGGACTGGATAGCTGGAATATCAATTTTTCAAGACTCGATTTGAGTATTAACGAAAAATCGGCCTGGGCACCGGTTCCTCGCCAGTTCCCGACTGCATCACTCGCTTTTACAGGTAAACTCAAATGGGATCAGCCGCCACCCGATCCGGGCTTGCAGCTTTCGATAATTCCATATGTGTTTGGGGGAGCTTCCCGCGATTTTGAGTTTGAAGATGAGACAAACTACCGTACCGATTTCGGGATGGATGCCAAACTGGCGCTCTCATCTTCACTCAATCTGGATCTGACTTATAATCCCGACTTTTCTCAGGCAGATGTGGATCAGCAGATTACCAATCTCGACCGTTTTGAGCTCTTTTTCCCTGAAAAAAGACAGTTCTTTCTTGAGAATTCTGATCTTTTTGCTAATTTCGGCTCAAACCGGATCAGGCCATTTTTCTCCAGGCGTATCGGGATCGATGCTCCGGTACTTGCAGGTGCAAGACTGAGCGGTAACCTGGGACAGGATTGGAGAATCGGTGTAATGAATATGTTTACTGAAGAGTCAGATATGGCTCCTGCAAGTAACTTCTTTGTGGCAACCATTCAAAAGCAGGTCTTCTCACGTTCCAATATCTCTGCAATTCTGGTAGACCGGCAGAATGTGGATGAAAGCGCATTTGAAAATATAGGATCGTATAACCGAACAGGTGGTTTACAGTTTAATCTTGCAACTCAAGATAACCGGTGGTCGGGGCGCGTATTTGCATTCAAATCATTTACGGACGGCTTGGATCAAGGATCCGATTTTGCACAAGGCACCATTCTGGCCTACTCCCGTCAGAGAGTCAGATTGGAATTTCTGCAACAATATGTAGGGGAACAGTATTTTGCCGGTGCCGGATTTGTGCCCAGAACCAACTTTTTTCAACTGGAACCAACGGCAACAGTCCGTTTCTATCCGGATAACTCACCTATTATCTATCATGGAGCACAGGTAAGTGTTGAAAGCTTTTTTACGCCGGACAATTTTAGCCTCACCGAAAGGGAGAGCAACTTGGGATATTTTTTCAGTTTTCATAACCTGAGCCAAATAGACATCGTATTTTCGCATAACTATGTAGAATTGCAGCGCGATTTTGATCCGACCAACTCTAACATCGCTTTTCTGGCAAGCGGAACCGACTATAACTGGTTAAATGCATTTGTTCGTTACAGATCGGATACACGAAAACTGTTCAAATACTCGGCATCTGTTGGAAGTGGCGGTTTCTACAACGGTAACCGTACCTATTTTCAGGCAGATGTCAACTATCGTTATCAGCCCTATGGCAGTATATCGATGGCTGCCAGCTACAACTACCTCGACCTGCCGGAACCCTGGAACCAGAATTCATTTTGGTTGATCGGCCCAAAAGTGGATATCACATTTACAAACTCTCTCTTTTTCACAACGTTTGTTCAGTACAACGAACAACTCGACAATCTAAACATCAACAGTCGGTTGCAATGGCGATATAGCCCCGTATCCGATATTTTTGTGGTTTATACGGATAACTATTTTCCTGAAACAATGGACTCCAGAAACCGGGCAGTGGTATTCAAAATGTCTTACTGGTTTAATTAGTGCAAATCTAATTCCTGAACGCTGTCACTTTTATTTGCCTGCTGATTTGGGTATCTTTAAGGCTGAAAATTTTAACAAAAATCTGACTGATTAAACCGTATCTGAAATGAAAATTCACGAGTATCAAGCAAAAGAGTTATTTAAAGAGTATGGGATTGCTGTTCCTGGCGGAGTTGCAACAAGATCAGTAGATGAAGCTGTAAAAGCTGCTGAAGAGATGAAAGCAAATGGAACTGATCTGTTTGTTGTGAAAGCTCAAATTCATGCAGGTGGCCGTGGAAAAGGGCGGACGAAAAAGAATAATGCAAAAGGAGTTATCCTCTGCAAAACCATTGAAGAAGTACGAAGTGCGGCCGATTCACTATTGGGCGATACATTGGTAACCATTCAAACTGGGGAGGATGGTCAGCTTATCAACACTATTTATGTGACGGAAGGTGTCGGAATCGAAAAGGAGTTCTATTTAGGAATTCTACTCGACCGGGCTCTCAGTAAAAATGTGATAATGGTATCAACTGAAGGTGGTGTTGAAATTGAAAAAGTAGCAGAAGAGACACCGGAAAAAATAGTAAAAGAGTGGATTGAACCCGGAATGGACCTGCAACCAAATCAAGCCCGCAGACTTGCTTTCGCACTCGGTTTTGAAGGCGATGCTTTTAAAAAAGCGATAAAATTTATTATGGCTCTATATAGATTTTATGTTGAAAAAGACGCGGATATGGTTGAGATCAATCCATTGGTTTTGACTCCTGAAGGAGATGTACTTGCACTGGATGCCAAAGTGACATTTGACGGTAATGCATCCTATCGGCATAAAGAAATACTGGAATTACGTGATACATCAGAAGAAAATCCGATGGAACTGGAAGCTTCTAAATTTGATCTGAATTACATTAAACTGGATGGTAATGTCGGTTGTATGGTAAATGGTGCAGGACTCGCAATGGCCACCATGGATATCATCAAGTTGTCGGGTGGTGAACCCGCCAACTTTTTGGATGTAGGTGGAGGAGCAAACGTTGATACGGTTAAAAACGGTTTCCGAATCATTCTTGAAGATCCCAATGTAAAAGCAATCCTTATCAATATTTTTGGTGGTATTGTACGATGCGACAGGGTTGCAAATGGGATTATAGAGGCGATTAAAGATCCTGAAATAGCAAAAAAAGTAGATGGAGTGCCCATCATTGTCAGACTACAAGGTACAAATGCAGAAGAAGCTAAGGTCATCATAGATAATAGTGACCTGAATGTTATTTCAGCTGTTCTTTTAAAAGAAGCCGCTGAAGAGGTATCTAAAGTTCTGGCTGCTTAACCCAGTTACATTTTTTTAACTTTTTAACTCTTTATTTTGTTGAAGAGTTGATTTCCGCTATCCCGGTTGATCCAAACCGGATTTTTTATCTAATGAGATCTGAATCGCAAATTCCAGTCCGTTAGATTGAAAATAAGTTCATTTTATCGACCCAAAAAAAATATGTCAACATTCAAACTTCACTCACCCTGGGAGCCTGCAGGTGATCAGCCAAATGCAATCAGAGAGCTGACGGATGGTGTGAATCTGAATGACAAATATCAGACACTATTGGGAATTACAGGATCAGGTAAAACAAGAACCATTGCAGGGGTTATTGAAAATGTTCAAAAGCCGACCCTGGTAATGAGCCATAATAAAACTCTGGCAGCACAACTTTACAGAGAGTTAAGTGATTTTTTTCCTGAAAATAGAGTCGAATTTTTTATTTCATATTACGACTATTATCAACCGGAGGCCTATTTATCAGCTCAGGATAAATATATTGAAAAAGATCTCTCTATTAATGAAGAGATTCAACGATTAAGGTTAAGGGCAACCAGTTCACTATTGTCAGGACGAAGGGATGTCATCATTGTCTCTTCAGTGAGCTGCATCTATGGTATCGGATCACCTTCAGAGTATGCTAAATTGATTATCCAACTGAAGTGTGGAATGGAGATACCACGAAATACACTGCTTTATGACCTGGTAGATCTACATTATTCACGAAATGATATCGATTTCAGCCGGGGTACTTTTAGGGTCAGAGGAGATGTTGTAGACCTATATCCGGCTTATTCAGAAGAGGGTTTAAGGATCTCTTTTTGGGGAGATGAGATTGAAAGACTGGAAATTTTTGATATCGATTCGGGAAACATCAAAGATCAGGTTGATGAATTTCATATCTATCCGGCTTCTCACTATGTAACCACAAAAGAGCGACTTGAAGAAGCCATTCAACAAATTCGTGATGAAATGTATTGGCGTGTGGAAGTGCTTCAAAAGGAGGAACGGTTCCTGGAAGCTAAGAGGATTGAGCAGCGGACACTCTTTGATATCGAAATGATGCAGGAGATTGGTTATTGTTCAGGTATTGAAAATTACTCCCGCTATTTAAGTGCACGAAAACCGGGTGAGCGTCCATTCTGTTTGATGGATTATTTCCCGGAAGACTACCTGATTGTAGTGGATGAAAGTCATCAGACAATCCCACAAATTGGAGCGATGTATGGTGGCGACAGATCCCGAAAAATTGAACTGGTGGAGCATGGTTTCAGATTACCCTCCGCAATGGATAACAGGCCACTTACTTTTGATGAGTGGGAATCTATGGTTAATCAAGCAATCTTTGTAAGTGCAACACCAAGCGATTATGAATTAAAAAAATCCGATGGGGTTTACGTTGAACAGATCATCCGGCCAACAGGTCTTATGGAGCCTGAGATAGAAGTGAGGCCACTCTCAAATCAGGTAGACGATCTGCTGGAAGAAATTCGCTTAAGGGCAGAAAAAAATGAGCGGGTTCTATGTATTACCTTAACGAAAAGGCTCAGTGAGGAACTGAGTGAATATTTGAAAAACCTTGGGATTCCGGCAGCCTATATGCACAGTGAATTGGATGCGATGCAACGTGTTGAAGTATTATATAAGTTCAGAAGGGGGGACTTTAAAGTTTTGGTCGGTATAAATTTATTGCGTGAAGGTATTGATATTCCGGAACTGAGCCTGGTTGCAATACTGGATGCTGATAAAGAGGGATTTTTAAGATCGGAAACTGCACTGTTTCAGATTGTGGGCCGGGCTGCCCGTAATGTGGACGGGAAAGCGATTCTTTATGCTGATAAAATGACAAAGAGTATAAAAAAAGTCATAGATGAAACCGATCGGCGTCGTAAATTGCAGTCTGATTACAATACGAAACACGGCATTACACCCACGACTATTGAGAAAGAATTGAAACCATTGGTTGATCCATCACTTATTTCCACACAAGATTTTACACTTGACTCCGGTACGGATCGAACGTTAGACTATCTGGAAGTCGTTAAAGTAGCTGAGAACGGAATCCGGTATAAAGCAAATCCGGCCATGAATGAGGTGACATTTGAAAGTAAAGAGAAGTTTTTGGATTATCTTCGTGGTTCAATGATTCAGGCTGCAGGTAATATGGAGTTTGAAGAAGCTGCACGTATCCGGGATCAAATTGCTAAATTGGAAAAAGAACTATGAACATTTCTATAATTTTATGAGCAAAATCGATTTTTTAAAAACTTTTATGAAGGATAGAGATGTTGCATCTATCACACCAACATCACTGCACTGTGTAAAAAAAGTGTGTACCAATATCGATTTCAAAAAAGATTTCACACTGGTTGAGTATGGCCCGGGTGACGGAGTATTTTCAAATTATATCCTCAACAGGATGACTCCGGGGTCAAAATTAATTCTGATTGAATTAAATACAGATTTTTATAAACATCTTAATGAAACTATATTAGATTCCAGGGTAATGATTTACAATACCCGAGCAGGAGATGTGGAGACAGCAATTGAACCCGGTTATATTGGAAATGTTGATTATGTGTTATCCGGAATTCCGTTTTCATTTCTGGAAAAGAGCAGGAAAGCAATTGTTTTGAATGCCACCAAAAATATTCTGAAAGAGGGAGGGCTATTCCTCGCCTATCAAACAAGTGGTCATCTAAAGAAACCGGTTATGGATGTATTTGGAAATTTAGAAACTGAACGTGAAATTTTAAATATCCCTCCCTATCTGATCTACAGAGTCGTTAAAAACGGTGCTATTTGATTTTGCAGTGGATAAGTCAAATGTTAGAAGTAATAAGGAAATTTTGTTAATCTGGTTTTAAACGCCTTAGCAATTACCCTTTTCACTCCGTATGTCCTCAACCAAAATCATACCTCCCGAAACGCTTCTCAAAGGGTACAGCCGCGGCATATTTCCGATGAGCGAATCAAGAGATGATGAAAATGTCGGTTGGTTTTCTGCCAGAATGAGAGGGATCATACCATTGGATCAATTCAAGGTATCCGGGAATGTTTCGCGCATAATTCGACAAAATCGATTTCATTGCCGGGTAAATAGTTGTTTCAGAGAAGTTATAGAAAATTGTGCAGACCGTGATTCAACATGGATATCGGAGTTAATTATTAACTCATTCGAGGTGCTTCATCTTTCAGGAAACGCTCATTCAGTCGAAATTTTTAATCAAGAGGGCCGGTTAGCCGGTGGTTTATATGGAGTTACTTTGGGGGCCGCTTTTTTTGGAGAGTCTATGTTTAGAGTGGAAAACGAGGCTGATAAAGTAGCCCTTTGGTATTGCCATAATATTTTAAGCAGGAGGGGGTTTGAATTATGGGATACACAATTTTATACTAAACATTTAGCGCAGTTTGGCTGTGTGGAAATTACTCCTATTGAGTATAAAAATCGTTTACAGAATGCTCTTAATAAAAGTGCTGTATTTAAGATATAGGTGCTATTTATGCCATGTATGAATAGAATAGTTTTTTCTTGAATAATCAGTTTCATTTATTCATCTCTTACAGCATCAGCAGGTTGAATGGCTGCAGCTCGAACGGATGGGTACCAACTTGCCAAAAGACATAACAACATCGTGCCAGTTAAAATAATACCAATATCAGAAAACTGAATGGATACAGGGTAGGCATCTATTATAAATGAAGAGGATAGTTTAACAAATCCATATTCTTTTTGGGCAAAACTCAGACCGATACCAATGATACCCCCAAGCCCACAACCGATCATTCCGATTTGAACACCCTGACTCCGGAAGATTTTTTTAATTTTTTTAGGTGTCATTCCCATTGAGATGAGTACACCGATATCTCTTTTTTTCTGTATGACAATCATTGTAAGTGATCCTATGATATTTAAAATCGCTACAAAAACAATAATCATAAGAATGAAATACGATCCCCATTTTTCCAGATACATTACATCGTATAACGGTTTTTGCAGATCATACCATGTTTCAATGAGATAGTCCGGGCCAAGAAGAGCTTCCAATTGATTCTTAACAGACTCAGCTCTATCTGTTTCTGTCAATTTGAGATCAAAACCGGTTATTTCATTTCTCATGTTAAACAGTCTTTGAGCTGCTGAAATATCAATATAGGCTATATCGCCATCTAAAATCTGATGCATGTTGTATGTTCCCCTGACATCAAACCGACTCACCCTTGGAGCTGAAAACTGTGTAAGTGCCCTTCGCATACCGGTTGGACTCAATACGGCTACTTCATCCCCATAATTCAATCGGTAACGATTAATTAAGTTTTCACTTATTAGAATACCGGGTCTGCCATTTACTACAGATAGATCATATTGCCCGCTTTCATTTGCATATTCCATTTCAACCAATAACAGATCAGTATTCCGATCCACACCCCGTATTGTGATCACTTCATTTCTACCATTCTTAAAAACAATCATTGCATTACCCTCTATATACGGACTGATATTTTCAATTTCCGGATGATCAAGTAATTGTGACATTAAACTTGTGTCATATATCATACTGTTTTCATTCCGCATTTCAATCTGAATATCCGGATCAAATGTCAGTAAATAGCCTCGTATGACTTCAAAAAAACCGTTAAAAACTGACAAAATAACGATCAAAAGTGCAGTGCCTACAGTAATTCCAGCAATACTGATAGAGGTCAGTACAGAAATCAATGAGATATGTTTTTTAGAAAATAGGTAGCGTCGAGAAATAAATTGAATGATATTCATTCTGATATTTTGTATTTATCTCATTCATTAAATTCTATTGATAACATCAATTATCAGCTAAAATTTGTATTTTAGCAACTTATCAAGAAAATCTAACCGGTAAGAAAACGTGACTATAAAAATCGAAGAAATTAGTGCAATATCCAACGGTGAACATGGAGATCTATTTTCAGTGCTTGGACTGCATTCAGTTGAAGTCGATGGGAAAGAGAAGCAGGTTTTTCGTTGTTTTCGGCCGGATGCAAAATCAATTCGTATCATTCCTGAGAGTGGGAAACCATTTCAGCCGGAACGTATCTCTGATGAAGGACTCTTTGAATATCTGTTTCCAAGGAAAAAAAAGAATTATAAATATAAAATTGAAGTCACGCCATATGTGGGTGATCTTTATACTATTGAAGATGCCTATCGATTTGGACCACAATTGACCGATTATGATCTGCAGCTATGGGGTGAAGGAAATCACCATCATGCCTATAAGTTTATGGGTGGACACACAAAGAAAGTAGATGGGGTTTTGGGCACACATTTTGTCGTAACAGCACCCAGTGCAAGCCGTGTAAGTGTGATCGGGTCATTTAACAATTGGGATGGCCGAATTCACGGCATGCGAAAATTTCATGATCAGGGGTTATGGGAAATTTTTATACCCCATGTCACAGAGGGTGACCTCTATAAATTTGAGGTAAAATCTCACGGTAACTCAGCTCCGGTTAAAAAAGCAGATCCTTTTGGGAGGTTTAGTGAACTCAGACCCGGTACAGCCACTGTTGTATGGAATAGCTCATATAAGTGGGGAGATAAAGAGTGGATGTCTAATCGTTCTGAAATAGCTCATCATGATAACCCGATTTCGATCTATGAAATCCATCCGGGTTCTTGGAAACGGAAAGTGGGTGAAGATCCGGGTTACCTTAGCTACAGGGAATTAGGTGATGAGCTTGTACCTTATCTTATAGAAATGGGATTTACGCATGTTGAGTTGATGCCCATAGCTGAGTATCCGTATGATCCCTCTTGGGGTTATCAAATAACCGGTTATTTTGCTCCGACAAGCCGATTTGGGAATCCGGATGAACTCCGATATTTCATCGACAAATGCCACAAATCAGGTATCGGTGTTGTTATCGATTGGGTTCCTGCTCATTTCACTAAAGATGAACACGGTTTACGACGATTTGACGGAACAGCCCTGTATGAACATGAAGATCCCCGTTTGGGTGAGCATAAAGATTGGGGTACATGCATCTTTAACTTTGGAAGAACGGAAGTGCTGAATTTTTTGCTGTCTAATGCAATTTACTGGCTTGAGGAATTTCACATAGATGGTTTAAGAGTTGATGCAGTAGCATCTATGCTCTATCTCGATTATTCCCGAGAGGAAGGGGAATGGATTCCAAATGAATTCGGGGGCCGGGAGAATTTGGAGGCTTTATATTTTTTACGCCGATTTAATGAAATAACACATCAATATTTTCCCGGAATTCTCACATTTGCCGAAGAATCAACATCCTGGCCGGGAGTATCACAACCCACATCTTCCGGGGGTTTGGGATTTGATTTTAAATGGAATATGGGTTGGATGAATGATACACTCACCTATATGACAAAAGATCCAATTCATCGAAGATATCATCAGGATCAGCTCTCATTTTCAATGATTTATGCGTTTTCAGAGCAGTTTATCCTGCCTTTGTCTCATGATGAGGTAGTGCACATGAAAAAATCACTACTTTCTAAAATGCCGGGTGACGACTGGCAAAAATTTGCCAATCTAAGACTTCTATTTACCTATATGTACGGTCATCCCGGTAAAAAATTGGTGTTCATGGGCAGTGAGTTTGGTCAGTGGGATGAATGGTCTGAAGCCAAATCGATTGATTGGCATCTTCTTCAATGGGACACACACTCAGGAGTTCAGAAATTGTTAAAAAACCTGAATCAGCTTTATAAAAGCGAACCGGCTATGTATGAGGTAGATTCCAGGTGGGAAGGTTTCCAATGGATTGATATTTCTGATGCTGACAATAGCCTGTTATCATTCATACGAAAAGCAAAAGACCCTGATGACTATTTAGTATTTATACTTAACTTCACTCCATCTTATCATGATGTTTACAGATTTGGTGTACCGGAAGCGTGCAAATATGAAGTAATATTCAATAGTGATGCTGAACATTATGGTGGAAGTAACTCCGGACCTGTTGTTGTTCAGGGTGAAGAAGGAAGTTGGCATAACCAACCTTGTTATGTAAATATTTCGGTTCCTCCACTTGCCGGTGTTATTCTGAAACCGATTAAATAATCTGTTTAGATGCAATATTTTTTAGAATTATGAGATTTCCGAGATCGTGTGGTATCCTCGTCCATCCAACATCATTTCCTTCCAAATATGGGATGGGCGATCTTGGAAGTGAAGCAAAAATGTTTATCGATTTCCTCGTAAACACTGATCAATCTATATGGCAGGTTCTGCCTTTAGGGCCAACAGGTTATGGGAATTCACCTTATGCCAGCTATTCTGCATTCGCAGGTAACCACTATTTCATTAGCCTGGATATCCTTGTAGAGAAAGAACTTCTTAAACCGAATGAGGTTCAATCTGCATTGATGCCTGTTACCGACAAGGTTGATTATACTCAATCCTATGAGAATAAAAATGATCTCTATAAACTTGCATCCGAAAGATTTTTTGCTTCCATGTCGAATGGTGAAAAATCCGAATTGGAACAATTTAAGAAGGCAAATGAATTTTGGCTTGACGATTATTGTCTTTTTATGGCCTGTTTAAAAGCAAATGACAGAAAACCCTGGAATAAGTGGGATCCTGATTTAGCTCAAAGAAAACCGAAGACCATCTCAAAGTTCAGAAGAGAGCAAAGGGATGAGATCCAATTTCAGACTTGGTTACAATTTGAGTTTTTTAATCAATGGAATGCATTAAAAGAGTATTCAAACAGCAAAAATATTCGTGTAATAGGAGATATTCCAATTTTTGTAGATCACAACAGTGCGGATGTTTGGGCAAATCCGGAGTATTTTGAAGTTGATCAACAGGGTAACCGAAAACTGGTTTCAGGTGTACCTCCCGACTATTTTAGTGTAACTGGACAACTTTGGGGAAATCCACTTTACAAATGGGACATATTGAAAAAAAATGATTATTCGTGGTGGGTTGAGCGATTCAGGCAAATGTTTGAGCTTTATGATGCGATACGAGTTGATCATTTCAGGGGTTTTGATGCATATTGGGAGGTTGACGCAAGTGAGGAGAATGCGATTAACGGTAAATGGGTAGATGGACCCGGTAAGAATCTATTTAATTCGATCAAAAAAGAATTAGGTGAATTGCCTATTATTGCTGAAGATTTGGGAGTTGTTACTCCCTCGGTTGAAGAGTTGAGAGACCATTTTCAATTTCCGGGAATGAAAATCTTACAATTTGCTTTTAATTCTGATTCAACTAACAGCTTTTTACCACATAATTACACTCAGAATTGTGTGGTATACACAGGAACTCATGACAATGACACAACCATGGGTTGGTATCAATCCGCGCCGGACTTAGAACAACACAAAGTCAGGGAGTATACCCAATCAGAAGGATCAGACATATCTTGGGATTTGATACGTTTGGGGATGTTATCTGTAGCGAATCAAGCTATTTTTCCATTACAGGATTTTATGAATTTGGATGCCAATCATAGAATGAATATTCCCGGAACCGTCAAAAATAACTGGATTTGGCGATATACACCTGAAATGTTGAATCATATAGACAAAAATAGGATTAAACATCTTGTTTATCTTTCAAACCGCAAACAATAATTATCAGTCAGAATATCTGAATTTGATACATGGGATTGGGGCTTTTTAATAAAAGCATCGTTTTGTATCTTATTACGATTGTAAACTTTTAACTTTTTGAATGTCTTATCAACTCAATCATTTGCCCAAGAGAACTGCAAAGCCCAGAAACAGTGGTATTACACTTGCTCTCGATAAAGGCTACAGTGTTCGGCAAGCTGAAGATTTTTGTGAAGTTGCGTCTCCATATACAGATATAGTAAAGTTGGGATGGGGAACGGCAATTGTAAGTCAGAATTTGCGCGATAAACTGAGTGTTTATAAAGAAAATGGAATTCCAATCTATTTAGGAGGAACTCTTTTCGAAGCGTATGTACTCAGAAATCAACTTGACGATTATGTCATGCTTTTACAGGATTTTGATATAAATATGGTTGAAGTGTCAAATGGTACAATATGGCTGTCAGATAAGAAGAAAAATGATATAATCAAGGATCTGTGTAAAGATTTTACTGTTTTATCTGAGGTTGGAAGTAAAAATCCGGATGATATCATACCGCCATATAAATGGGTAAAGATGATTGAAAATGAACTCGAATCAGGTGCATGGAAGGTTATTTGTGAGGCGCGTGAGTCGGGAACAGTTGGTGTATTTCGACCAAACGGCGAAATTCGTTCCGGCTTGATTGATGAAATTGCTGATCAAATATCTGTTGAACAGTTGATTTTTGAAGCACCTCAAAAAGAGCAACAATCCTGGTTTATTAAAAAGTTTGGCCCAAATGTAAATCTGGGTAACATACAGCCTTGTGAAGTCATTTCAGTCGAAACGTTAAGACTGGGATTGCGTAGTGATACACTATTTGATTTCCATTCAATGGATGATGAACAAATCAGTAATCTATATCCAGACAATAATAAAAAGGGCTTTTCACAAGACATATCATAAAATATCCATACTGAATTTCTATTATGAAAATATTATACGCCGCTGCCGAAATCGCGCCTTTTGCAAGAATGTCTTATACAGCTGATTTGCTGCGGTTTCTACCGGCCTCATTGCAGGATCAGGGTTTCGAGATCAGAATACTGCTACCGAAATATGGAACTATTAACGACCGGCGGAATCGACTTCATGAAGTCATCAGGCTTTCAGGGATAAAAGTAGAAGTAGGCGATAACGTCGAAAGTATGAAGATCAAAGTAGCCAGCATCCCAAATGCAAAGTTGCAGGTATACTTTTTGGATAATGACAAATACTTCAAGAGAAAAGGGATGTTTGTGAACCCCAAAACAGATGAATTTTACGAGGATAATGACGAACGTTTAGCTTTCTACAATAAAGGTGTACTCGAAACAGTTATTAGTCTCGGATGGGAACCGGATATCATTCATTGCCATGACTGGCCGGCGGGATTGATACCGTTATTGGTTCGTACTAAGTATAAAGATGAGAAGATTTTTAAAAATACACAGATCGTTTACAATCTTCATCATCCGGAAAATAAGGGAACATCCGAAAGTTCAAATATTTTAAAACTGTTAGGTTTACCTGAAGATGTTGATATCGACGCATTGACTGAAAATGGAATGGTAGACCTATTGAAGATTGGTCTTAAATTCAGTGATCATGTTGTTACCGGTAATCATTTAACCAATCAGTTTGATGATGTTTTTAAAGAATTAAACATTAACCCTACAAAAATTCAGGGTTCGCCCGAAGATGTATCGAAAAAATTTGCAGATTACTACCACACGATTGTCGGAGAAGATAAATAAATTGAAGTATTTCCAACCT
>JBBDJK010000144.1:0-2301 GCA_040879905.1 Balneolaceae bacterium
TGTCTCGTTTTGGGTGTCTTTGCTGCTTTTGTAGCAATAGAAGCTCATTCTGATGTCACACCACTTCAAGAAACAGCAGTAGAAACCGTATCGATATCTGAAATTGATTACTATGAGGATGAAGCACTCCAGTCGGAATCTGCAAGTGAAAGCGGGAAATATTCCACTGTTGAAGAGTTCATGGCAACTCCGGCTTCTGTGAAGTTTATCATTGATAATCTATGGATACTGATTGCGGCTTTTATGGTATTGCTGATGCACCTCGGTTTTGCAACCGTTGAGAGTGGTTTAACGCAATCTAAAAATGCTGTTAATGTGATCTATAAGAATGTATTTATACTCTGTACGGGTGTTCTTATTTATGCTCTTATAGGTTTTCAATTGATGTACCCTGGAGATTTTAATGGAATCCTCGGATTCGGAGGGTTTGGAATTGGTTATGATCCATCTGATTTGGTTGGAATGCTGACCCCTGCATATGGAGCAGAAATGACGATCTGGACCGATTTTATATTCCAGGCGATGTTTGCAGCAACAGCAGCTACAATTGTATCCGGCTGTGTAACCGGCCGTATTAAATTGTCATCATTTATGATCTTTAGTACACTCCTGGTTGCATTCAGTTATCCGATTACCGGAAGTTGGGTATGGGGAGGCGGATGGTTATCTGAACTCGGATTTTATGACTTTGCAGGTTCTACTCTGGTTCACGGTGTAGGTGGCGCAGCCGGCTTGGCTTGTGTGATTTTATTGGGATCTCGAACCGGTAAATATGTGAATGGTAAAACCATCGGTATACCTGCTCATAATATTCCTCTTGCAACCGTAGGTGTTTTTCTCCTCTGGATCGGCTGGTTTGGTTTTAATGGCGGATCCGTTCTGAGTGCTGACCCCGCCGGTGTGTCTTACGTATTTGTAACAACTGCTTTGGCCGCTTGTGCCGGTGCCCTCTCATCCATGGTGACGACACAACTGGTGATGAAAAACCTGGATGCTCCTATGGCATTGAATGGTATTCTTGCAGGATTAGTAGGGATTACTGCCGGAGCGGATGTGGTATCTGTTCTGGGTGCTGTTGCCATTGGAGCTATCGCAGGAGCGATTGTTGTTTTCTCAATTCTGATGTTTGATAAACTTCGGATTGACGATCCCGTTGGTGCCCTATCTGTCCATGGTGTTTGTGGGATTTGGGGAACGGTTGCAGTCGGCCTCTTTTCAGCTCAGGCAAGTTTTGGCGTACAGCTTTTGGGAACGTTATCTGTCGTAGCTGTGACATTTGTATTTTCACTGATCGTATTTGGAGCTATTAAATACACATTGGGCGTACGAGTCTCACCTGAAGTAGAATCAGATGGATTGGATATCTCAGAGCATGGAAATAAAGCATATCCTGATTTTTCACCTATCAAAACATCCGAACTGGGTAGTTTTGCGGCTGATTAATCTCAAATCTCCATCATAGAAATAAATCAATCAATAAAAAATAGGAGCACCTCAGATGGGGGTCCGCGGTGCTCCCTTAGTTTCCTCAAAAACTTTCATAATCAATAGAAACCAATGAAATATACAAGTATAAAAGAATTAAATACAATCAAAAACCTGTTAAAAGGTGTATGTGCCACCGTTCTTATTTTGACGATGATGGCTTCACTCAATATTAAAGATGCTGCCGCTCAGGAGGTTACATTGACTCCGGGTGTGGATTTTTATAGTACCTATGTCTTTCGTGGGGTCGCATTTTCAGGCCCTTCCATTCAACCCTATGTGGAGTTTGAAGCCGGTAATTTTACATTTGGCGGCTGGGGCTCGCAGGGATATGATGGATTTCAGGAGATGGATCTTTACGCCTCTTATTCATTTGACTTCGGTTTAAGTATCGGTCTTACCGACTACTACTATCCGGGATCGGAATACTTTGATGGCGAAAGTCACGCATTTGAAATCAATACCGGGATCGAAATCAGTAACTTTTCCCTTGCTGCGAATATGGTATTAAACGAAGCTTCAGGTGCCGGTTCGGCGGGTGAAGATCTCTATTTTGAGGCGGGCCTCACTGTCGGATCAGCCGATCTATTCGTTGGTGCAGGTGATGGATGGCATTCATCAGACGGCGAATTTAATCTGGTAAATGTGGGGATCGGCACGTCAAAAGAGATTAAACTTACTGAGTATTTTAGTCTTCCGTTAAGTGGGGCTCTTATTCTGAATCCGGATAGTGAACAGTTCTACATTGTTGTTGGAGTCTCTTTTTAAAATCGTGACTGTCAGATAGTGTTAAGATTTCTTCTAAACTCTAATTAA
>JBBDJK010000145.1:0-2298 GCA_040879905.1 Balneolaceae bacterium
GCTGATGATGAAAGTGAAAAGCGGCGACCTTGATAAGTTGGGGTTGTTGTTTGAGCGCTATCACCGACGTCTTTTCGGGTTTTTCTTCAGATTGACTGCAAGTCGTGATATCAGTGAAGATCTGGTCCAGGAGGTTTTTGAAAAGATTCTGAAATACAGAAAAACATTTTCCGAGGATGGTACTTTTGCTGCGTGGATTTTTGGTATTGCACGGAATCTTCACATTGATTACTACCGAAAAAAAGCGAATGACCGACTTGAGAACGGTTTTACGGATTGGGATCAGATTCCATCTGTCGGCTTGGACAACCAATCCGGTTCAGATTCTGAATCGGAGATCAATCAGTGGCTGATCAGAAAGGCACTTGATCATCTGGACGATGATAAGAAACAGGTTCTGGTGCTGAGCCGTTATGAGGGTTTTAAATACAGTGAGATCGCAGATGTGATGGGGTGCAGTGAAAATACGGTGAAGGTGCGTGCTTTCAGAGCACTTAAAGAGATGAAAGTTTTGATGGATACCATCAGAAAAAAGGAAAAATTATGAAAAGTGAAGAATATATCGATCTGATTACCGGCTACTTTCAGGGTAGACTCAATGCGGCTGAAAATGAGCGGTTGCAGATGCTTCTGGAGGAAGGGAAAGTGGACATTTCAGAGCTCATTGAGCTGCAAAAGGTTTACAATGAAATGGAGGATCTAAAGGTGCCGGAACCGAGAGCACGTGTCCGTCAGAATTTCTATTCCATGCTGGATAAGGAGAAGGCAAAACAAGCGCAATCAAAAAGTTTCACAGAACGGGCATCAAAATGGATTCAGCTTGTTAAATCGCCATTTGAATTACGTAACCTTGGGTATGTAACCGCTATTTTTATGATCGGCATACTTATGGGTGATCTGTTAAACCCAATTAGTAATCGAGAAGATAAGATTGACAGGCTCAGTTCTGAAGTGTCCCAAATGAGAGAGGTGATGATGATCAGCCTGCTCGAAAATGATTCTCCTGTTGAACGGCTCCGGGCGGTCAATATCAGCAACCAAATTCCATCGTCCGGTAATCGGACTATTGATGCACTCCTTCATACTCTGAATAACGATACGAATGTGAATGTTAGAATTGCGGCGGTCAATGCTCTTGCTGAGCGCGGATCCAATCCGGAAGTGAGGAGCGGGTTGGTTAACTCAATCGTACGCCAGAAGTCGCCACTGGTTCAGATCGCACTGGCCGATGCAATGATCGAGCTTCAGGAGAGACGTGCCGTTGAGGAGTTCGAAATACTGCTTGCGCGAGACGACATGGACACAAGCGTTCGTAATAAACTGGAAAACACCATACTTGCACTACTTTAAAAAAAATCTAATAGCTAAATATTTAACAAAAAGTGTATTGATTCACTCGAAAAACGAGGCATGATTATAGGAGTAAGCAATCGGTTTCTGATTGATTCAAACAACATTATTAATCCAAATACTATACATATGAAACGTTCAATCAAGTCAATTACATTTACGACAGTAATAATACTATTCATCCTTACCGGAACTGCAGTTGCACAAGATCAAATTGCCGTGCCCCTCAGTAATCCGGGTCAACCCGGACAATTATCACTGGACATGATCCATGGCTCTATTACTGTCACCGGTAGTGATACGAGGGATGTTGTGATCCGGTATCGTGGACAAGAACTCAATGTTCGGGAGAGAGAGGAGACCCGGGATGGCCTTCGCAGGATAGGCGGTGGTTCATCCGGATTTGAGGTGACAGAAGACAATAATCGTGTTCAAATCAGCGGGGTGAGCCCGATGAGTTCTGTTGATTTTGAGATCATGGTTCCAAATAATTTTTCACTGAAACTCGCACTGGTTAGTGGTCCAATCGAAATTGAGAATGTTTCCGGGAATCTGGAGATCGATCATGTAAACGGAAATGTGAATATGACCGGTGTAGGTGGGTCGGCGCTGGTCAATACGGTAAACGGAAATATTATGGCTACGTTTCAGAGGGTTGACGCAGATAGTCCGATGGCATTCAGTAATGTGAATGGTGACATCGACATCTCACTACCGGGAAGTGCGCAATTTTCTCCAAAGCTGAGGACAGAATGGGGTGATATGTTCACTGATTTCGAGATCGATGTTCAAAGCGACAACAGTGCGAATGATCAATCCAGCAGTGAGTTGTTCAGGGTTGATGTGAATAAGTGGTTTGAGGGAGAGGTAAATGGCGGAGGACCGGAATATCTGCTAAAAACCCTTCGCGGAGATATCTATTTACGACAACAATAGGGATTTGCACTT
>JBBDJK010000146.1:0-13833 GCA_040879905.1 Balneolaceae bacterium
CGAAAAGCTGTATGATCACTAATTTTTTTGAAGCAAACTCTTAGTCTCTATACATTTAGTCTCTATACATATAGAGCTCTACAATCGATTGATACTGCTCATAAGATTGCGGATTCTGGCGTAATTTGTGTCCGTCGATAAAAAATGTAGGTGTCGCTGAAACGGTACGCCGAATACCTTCCTGCCGATGTGATTCCACAATTTCATGGATCTCTTGAGATTCTAAATCCTCAAGGAATTGATCCATATCAAGCCCGATGCCTTCTGCATAACGGACGAAATATTCTCTTGGATTGACGTGGCCCGGCGACCAATCCGATTGTAATTCATAAAGAAGGTTGTGCATCTCATAAAACATTCCTTGTTGTCTTGCTGCTTCGGCTGCGTAATGAGCCAGGCGGCTATTTGGGAAAGAATCGAGAGGGAAATGGCGATATTTTAAAATGACGTTGTCACCATATTCTTCGCCAATTTGTTGAGTGAGAGGATCATACATTTTACACGCGGGGCAAGAGTAATCACTGTAAATTAATATTTCAATGGTTCTGGCAGTTCTTTCAGTATTATCCGTTTCAACGGGTTCAATGCTGTTGTTACCACTAAAAATACCTGAAAAATAAAGTGCTGCAATCACAATTGCGATGACAATAAAAAAACCGATTATTTGATTCGTTAACTTATTCATGGATATTAAATTTGATCATTCTGAAAGATTGATTGAAGATAAACATCTGAGAGGATAGAAGGTAACATTTTACAATCTTGCAATATTGAATTGAAAAGTCAGGATTTGAACTGTTCCAGTTTACTTTTGTAAGCCATTGCATAAATTTTCATCTGTTTGACCATAGATGCAAGGCCATTTGACCGGGTAGGTGACAAATGCTCTTCCATTCCAATCTTCTTGATGAATGTTGGCTGGGTCTTGAGAATGGTATCAGGTGATTCACCTGAGTAAAATCCGACTAAAAGCGCAACCAACCCTTTGGTGATTGCAGCATCACTGTCAGCCTTAAAAACGATTTGTTCACCTTCGAGATCGGTTGTTAACCAAACCTGAGATTGACAACCCCTTACAAGGTTTTCGTCAATTTTAAACTTATCGTCCAAGGGCTCCAGTTTCTGGCCGAGTTTGATGATGTATTTATATCTTTCAGGCCAGTCTCCAAGCAGTTTAAACTGTCGTATGATACGATCCTGTTTTTCTTCAATAGTCATTATCTAAAACTTTTTTTAATGTAGTGACAAGATAAGTGATCACAACTTAAAAAAAGATCAATTATTAGAATTAGACAAAGCAGATGAAATCTCTATGGAGGAAGAACCTTTTATCTCTTCTATAGCATCATTAGAAGCATTCCAAACAGGTTTTGCGTAATCGATAATCCGGATATAATCACCATCTTTGTCAACAATTCTGTACTGTTCGGTATTTGGTTTACCATCCAAAACATGATTTAAATGTGATAAAAACTTATCCAAATCGTCCGGATGGATGAGTTCTCTAAACGTTTTTTTCATCGCTTCAGCGGGAGTGATACCGGTGATATTCTGAAACGTTTCGGAGAAATATTTAAAAATAAAATTTCCATCTCCATCCGGTATAACAGCATATTTAAAATCTTTGTCTGTGTCGAACATGTTTTCGAACTGTGAATTACGTTTTTTTAATATGGCTATAATTCTCTTTTGGAGAGATTTATTCTCAAAAGATGCCCGAACAACTTTTTGTTGATCAATTGTCAGTAATCTTGTCTGAACACAAACTTCCACCGGGTTTCCTTTTCGGTTTTTAAGAATCAAATCAAAATTTATGTCACCGAAATCACTGGGTTTGAACTGCTTGAATTTATGTTTAAAGCTTTCAATCTGCTCTTCAACAAGTAATTCCCATATTTTTTTCGATTTTAACTCCTCCTCATCATATCCGATGAGGTCTCTGAACGCTTTGTTTGAAGTAATCAGATTCCCCTGAGAATCAATATCTACCAATGTCTTTTTTGACTCCTCCGTTAACCGGTCAAATTCAAGTTGGGAATCCACAATTTTCTGTTCAGATCGTTTTCTTTCTGTAATATCATGTTGGTAAGAGACCCAATGTGTTACTTCACCTTTATCGTTCGTCAGTGGATGAATATCCCATTGATTGATAAACTCCGATCCATCTTTTCGATAATTTACGGTGTGGCCAAAAAAGGATTGTCCTTCCTTAAGCCGCTGCTTCAATTTGTCAAGAACAGCTTTTTCAGTTTTAGGCCCTTGAAGCATTCTGGGTGTCTTTCCTATAGCCTCTTCACGGGTATATCCGGTCATCTTAGTGAACCCATCATTTACATACACAATTTTAGGTCCGGGTTCTTCCATATCAAGGGTGGTAATCAAAATGGAATCGTAGTCACTGCTTATGGCTCTCTCCAAAAGTTTAAGTCGAAAATCAGACTCTTCAAGATCACTGATTAACTTATCAGTAAAGGTTAAAAGATTTTGGTACGACTCATCATTTTTACTGTTTTCTTTGAGAAATTTTTCGAAATTTTTCATGGCTTGGTAATACTTGACACCGATATGAACCGGCTATAAATAATTAAATATGGGTTATAGTCCACTTTTTTGCTGTGGGTTATACTATAAAACACTTAGAGAACAACAACACCAACATAAATCATTCCCGAGGAATATACATTCTTGAAAGGATTTTTTGAAATGTGAAATCAAAACGAATCTAAAATGGTTTAATAAACGTATTAATCTTAATAAAATCAATCATTTATCTATTCAATATGATCTTGGAAATCGTCTGAAGCTGCATATTGGATGTTCCCTCATAAATTTTACCGATCTTGGAATCTCTGTAGAATTTTTCAACCGGATACTCTTTTACGTATCCATAACCACCAAACAGGTCAATAGCCATCGAACTCAGTTTTTCTGCTACTTCTGAACTGTAATATTTAGCCATGGCAGCTTCTTTGAGAAAAGGCTGACCGGCCTCTTTTAATCGAGCTGCATTGTAGACAAGCAAGCGGGATATTTCCAGATCGGTTGCCATTTGTGCAAGTTGAAACTGAACACCCTGAAAATCTGATATCATTTTGCCGAACTGTTTTCTCTCCTGAGTATAGGCAAGTGCTGCATCAAATGAACCTTGTGCAATACCGAGCATCTGTGCACCGATACCGATTCGTCCCTCGTTCAGTGTTTCTATTGCAACTTTATATCCTTTTCCGACTTCGCCTAAAATATTCTCTTTCGGTACACGAACATTATCTAAATGTAGTTCACAAGTGGAACTCGCCCGGATACCCAGTTTATTCTCTTTTTTAGAGATGGAGAATCCATCCAACCCACGTTCTACTATAAAACCGGTGATACCCCGGTAACCGGCTTCAGGGTTTATAGTTGCAAAAACAAGGAAAATATCAGCTTCATTGGCATTAGTGATCCATAGTTTCGTTCCGCTCAGGACATAGGCATCACCCTCCTCTTTTGCAGAACATTTCAAGGCAAAGGCATCACTACCCGAACCGGCTTCGGATAGGCAATATGCCCCCACTTTATCTGTAGCCAGCTTGGGCAAAAAGCGTTCGTTGACTTCTTCTGATCCCCATCGTAAGAAAGCATTGTTCACAAGTGTATTTTGAACATCCATAAATACACCGACTGACGCATCAACTCTTGAAATTTGTTCGATTGCCAGAATACTCATAAAAAAGGATCCGCCCCCGCCATTATATTTTTCAGGTACCTCAATTCCCATGAAACCCATTTCAAAAAAGGTCTTAATCAGTTCCGGATCAAGTTTGGCCGCTTCATCCATTTCATGCACTTTAGGTTTAATGATAGTATCGGCAAACTCTGCGGCCGCATCCCGGAGCATCTGCTCATCTTCTGTAAGTTGTGTAAGAGGAGCGATGCGTTGATTTAATTCGGTCATGAGATTGATTCGTTTAGTTGTTTTGAATAGCTTTTCGTCAAAACAATATAAGAACTTGAAAGCGCTTTTCCGCAATAGTGTGAGCTTAAAGGTTAGGTAAGGAGTGATCGGTTTCCTATTTTTAGAAATAGTTAAGGGTTAATGCATTGGAAGTTATTGGAAAAACTAAACAAGGATTTGTGAGGCATTGTGGCAGAAGAGCTGATTGAAAACCATAATCTTTTTTCTGAATTTCCACCGGTAACTAAAAAGGAGTGGGAAAAGATTATTGAAAAGGATCTGAATGGATCCGATTATAAAAAAAAACTTGTTTGGGATACCGGACAGGGGTTTACCGCTCCACCTTTTTTAACCCGGTTCGATGATCTCGCCAAAAAGACACCTGCGAAATCGGGAAAGATACCGGTCGGTCAACGGCATTGTTGTGAGATGATCAAAACGACGGATCTCTCCAATGCAAATCTTAAAATGAAAGAAGCCGCAGCCGGTGGGGCAACCGCTTGTTATTTGGATGTATCAAATAAAACAGGCCGGAATTCAAGTCTCAAAATACATTCTCAATCGGATTTAGATCGTTTGATTCAGGGTGTAAGTGAGGATTGTGAACTGATTTTTAATTGCGGAACAAACGCCGGTGAAATCAAGGCCTATCTACAGAAAAATGAACAGAAGCGGACACATTTTTCGATATTTTTTGATCTGTTTTCAGCGCTTTTTTCCGGAGATGAAGATTCAGTTCAAGGAAAAGATTCCATGATAAATGGGTTTGATTCTGTTCTGGAATATGAAAAAGGGTTTGTCTCAATTAACACCGCAGAATACCAGAATGAGGGATCTAACCTTGTTGAAGAACTGGGCTTATCACTGGCTGCTGCAACTGAATGTCTTCTGCTGATTCAACCCTCAAAAAGAGAGCAAATGGCAGAAAAAATAGTGTTCCGGTATTCGTGTGGTACTCTCCATTTTCCGGAAATAGCAAAATTACGCTCTATCAGGTTGATGTGGAATCCATTGCTCAAAGTTTTAAAAATAGATAAATCCCGGACGCCGGGTTTGTTCAGTGTCGTCGATTTTAGAGACCAAAAAACGGAGGATCCTGAAAGTAAGATTCTCAGAGCGGTAACTGCCACAATGAGTGTGGTTAACGGAGGTGCCGATTGGGTATCGATTTATCCAATTGAGACAACGGATCAACAGGTTATAAAACGGATGGATCGAATGATCCGGAATATTCATCATATTTTGAAGAAAGAGGCACATTTTGATAAGGTGGATGATCCGGCTGCCGGATCTTACTATGTGGAGTACCTGACACGGACAATCGCCGAAAAATCGTGGGAAAAGTTCAAAATGATTGAATCGGAAGGCGGGTTTTTGAAATCACTAAATGAAGGATCTGCCGGGAATCATTTCAAAGTTAAATCACCAAATGTGTCGAGACTCTTTTCGAATGAGAACGTACCTCGTCCAGAGATTCCTGATTTCAGTTTCAATGATAATGACGATAACGATCAAAATGCCGTCAAAACTGAAAATGATATCAAGGAGAAGGAGAAGGATACAGACTCAGAATCTTTTTGGGAGACTCCGGAAAAAATTGATGTAAAAAAAAGGTTTCATCATGATGACCTGAAAAATATCAGCCATCTTGATTTTGCAGCCGGGATTCCACCTTTTTTGAGGGGGCCCTACTCAACAATGTATACACAGCGCCCCTGGACGATTCGTCAGTATGCGGGTTTTTCAACGGCAGAGGAGTCAAATGCTTTTTACAGGCGCAATCTGGACGGCGGACAAAAAGGCCTTTCGGTTGCATTCGATTTGCCTACACATCGGGGGTACGATTCAGACCATCCGAGGGTAAGTGGAGATGTCGGTAAAGCGGGTGTAGCGGTCGATTCTATTCTCGATATGAAAATCCTGTTTGATGGAATACCTCTGGATAAAATGTCGGTTTCCATGACGATGAACGGTGCAGTGATACCCGTGATGGCATTCTATATTGTGGCTGCTGAAGAACAGGGTGTATCCGCCGAGAAATTGAGTGGTACGATTCAAAATGATATTCTGAAAGAGTTCATGGTTCGAAATACCTATATCTATCCACCCGAACCATCTATGAGAATCATCGGTGATATATTCGAGTACACAAGCCGTTATATGCCTCGGTTTAATTCGATCAGTGTGAGCGGTTACCATATGCATGAAGCCGGTGCAACGGCAGATATCGAGTTGGCGTATACACTCGCTGATGGGTTACAGTATGTACGAAGGGGGATGGAGACGGGTCTCGATATCGATGATTTTGCACCGCGAATCTCCTTTTTTTGGGCGATTGGTATGAATTATTTTATGGAGATTGCAAAATTAAGGGCCGGTCGCCTGCTATGGGCTAAATTGATGAAACCATTTAACCCTAAAAACCCGAAATCACTCTCCCTGAGAGCTCACAGTCAGACATCCGGGTACAGTCTGACAGAACAAGATCCTTACAACAACATCACCAGAACCTGTATTGAAGCAATGGCAGCCGTTTTGGGTCATACACAATCACTCCACACCAACGCGCTCGATGAAGCCATTGCACTGCCGACCGATTTTTCAGCAAAGATCGCCCGGGAAACACAGATCTATCTGCAAAAAGAGACAGGGATTACACGCGCGATCGATCCGTGGGCGGGTTCTTATTATGTAGAGTATCTGACCGACAGACTGGCAAAACGGGCATGGGAACTGATCACTGAGACAGAAAAGTTGGGTGGAATGAGCCGGGCCATAGAAACGGGTATTCCAAAAATGAGGATTGAAGAAGCTGCAGCCCGCAAACAGGCGAGAATTGACAGCGGTAGAGATATAATTGTAGGTGTTAACAAATACCGGTTGGAAAAAGAAGATCCAATTGATATTCTTGTAGTTGATAATGAAAAAGTTCGACAATCTCAGATTGAAAGGCTTCAGAAATTAAAAGCAGATCGAAACAACGAGGATGTACGCATTGCGTTGGATGAGATCACAAAGTGTGCCGCATCAGGTGAAGGAAATCTGCTTGAACTGGCAGTAGATGCTGCCCGCAAACGGGCTACACTTGGGGAAATTTCGGAAGCGATGGAGAAGGAGTTCGGACGATATAAAGCAACCATTCAATCCATAACTGGCGTGTATTCATCTGAACTGAAACAGGATAAAGAATTTTTGAAAGCCCGAAAACTGGCCGACCGTTTTGATAAAGAGGAGGGAAGGCGTCCGAGAATTATGGTCGCCAAACTGGGCCAGGATGGACACGACCGTGGCGCTAAGGTGATCTCCACAAGTTTTGCAGATTTGGGATTTGATGTGGATATCGGCCCTCTCTTTCAAACACCGCAAGAGGCCGCCAAACAAGCTGTTGAAAATGATGTGCATATCCTGGGTTTGTCAAGTCTGGCAGCCGGACACAAAACACTGGTTCCTGCTGTCATTCAGGAGTTGAAAAATCTGGATAGAGACGATATTATGGTGATCGTTGGTGGAGTGATTCCAAATCAGGATTATAAATTTCTCTATGAACAGGGTGTGGCTGCCGTTTTTGGCCCGGGTACTGTAATTGCTGAAGCTGCCCAAAAAATACTCCGGATTCTGTTGGATAGATAGAGCACAGTGAAGGCTGTATCCGGAATCTGGTCAGGGTTGAATCGATAATGAACTATGAATCAAAATAACGAGAACTTTAACGAATCGATTAATCCGGATTTCAAAGCAAAAAAAAGCTTGATGAGATCTGTGGATGAGTATGTTGAAGGGATTGTATCCGGAAACCGAACGATCCTTTCGCAGGCGATCACATTGATAGAGAGTTCAAGAGAAGATCATAAAGAGTTGAGTCGGGAGATCTTGGAAAACTGTTTGGACAGAACAGGGAACTCAGTCAGAATTGGTATAACGGGTGTTCCGGGAGTAGGGAAAAGTACTTTTATTGATGCTTTGGGAATCGACCGAATCGTAAAAGGAGATAAAATTGCCGTTTTAACCATCGATCCCAGCAGCAGCCTTTCCAAAGGAAGTATTCTGGGAGATAAAACCCGAATGGAGGCACTCTCGGTACACCCGGATGCATTTATTCGCCCATCACCGGCATCCGGAACCCTTGGCGGGGTGGCAAGAAAAACCCGTGAAGCACTTCTGCTTTGTGAAGCGGCCGGGTTTAATATCATTTTGATTGAAACCGTCGGAGTCGGACAATCCGAGACGGCTGTCCATTCAATGGTTGATTTTTTCCTGGTTTTAATGTTAACAGGAGCGGGTGATGAACTGCAGGGTATCAAACGCGGAATCATGGAGATGGCAGATATGATCGCCATTAACAAGGCTGATGGAGCAAACCTGGATTCTGCAAAAAGAGCGGTTCAACAGATTCAGAATGCATTAGCTCTCTTTTCAGACCGTCCATCCGGATGGAAGCCTCCGGTTGTAATGTGTTCTGCTATGGAAGGAAGTGGGATCATTGAACTTTGGGAGAAAATTGAGAATTATGTCCATCAATCTCGAAAAAGCGGCTATTTTGTTCAAAAACGAAAAGTGCAATCGATCGATTGGATGGTTGAAACGATTGAACAACAGTTAAAAGAGATGTTTTACAAACATCCGGATGTGAAAAGGCACTTGATGGATTTCGAAAATAAAGTTAATGAGGGAACGATAAGTTCCTTTAAAGCCGCTTCAGAATTGATCAAATTGTTTGAAAGCAAAAAGTCGTAGAGCTCCTCTTCTTTCCAATCAGGAGCTTAACACAAGATCGTTGGATGAGATGAAAAAATTGTTAAATGAGTAAGGTAACTTCAGCCGCACAATGTCTTTACGTTTTTTTAAAAAAAATTACTTGTACATTCTCAGTAATCTCTCTTTAGGAGAGGATTTTTTGATATATCAGAAGCCCACAGAAGGTTGTCTCTCAAACAAACAATCAAATAAAATGGAGTCGCACCCGAACTACCGGCCATGAGAGCATAAACTCGTTTTAATTGAAATTTATAAGATTTACTAAATCAATAGAGCAGGAAGAGTAACAGTGCCCCAAATAAGATTCTGTAAACCCCAAAAGCTCTGAAAGTAAATCGTTCCAGGAAGCTGAGGAACAGTTTCATCGTCAGAAAGGCAACCAAAAAGGAGACGACAAAACCAATCATTAACGGTAGAAAACCGGTACTCGCAAACTCATCAAAATATTTTAAAAATGAGTATGCTGAACTCGCCATCAAAACCGGCAGTGCTAATAAAAAGGAGAACTCAGCACTGGTTTTACGATCCATACCGGTCAACATTCCACCTACAATCGTTGCACCCGCCCGGCTTGTTCCGGGAACGACAGCAAATACCTGTGCAAAACCGACCCATGCAGACTGCTTATAACTGATTTGGTCCATGGTGATTGTTGGCTGTACATCCTCATTATAATAGTGCTCAAGGATCAAAAAAATGATCCCCCCGATAATAAACATCCATGCAACCGTTTGTACCACAAAAAGACTCTCAATCAGATCCCCAAATAACACACCAATCACAGCAATGGGTAAAAAAGCGATGAATACTTTAACCCAAAGAGAGAGATGTTTTGGATGGAAACGATCTCTGTAGTTGGAGACAACCGCAAAAATTGCAGCTACCTGGATAATCACTTTGAAGGCTGTATTCTGATCCGTCTGCTCCATCCCAAGCCAGTCTGCCACTACAATCAGGTGTCCGGTTGATGAAATGGGCAAAAACTCAGTAAGTCCTTCTATGATACCTAAAATTACCGCATGCAGAAGATCCATAAATAAATAAATGAATAATGATCTGATAAAATTATAATGACTGCCGGAATGAACAAAAAAGATTCATTTTCCACATTCTAAGCCCCAATAATAACCAATATATCTTCTTCTTTCTATTCATAAATTTGATTCAGGATTTTTTTATGTTGACAATCTCCGTTGAATCTCTTCTTTTAAGCCAATATTAAAATCTATTACAGATATGAGCAATTTTTCCGGTTATATAGAATCACGGTTTGGCGATCGCCAAAACAGGCGCCGAATTTTTACAGGAGCATTTATTGCTTTGATCATCGCCGGTGTATATAGCGGAATGAATCAGGTCATTCCTGAACAGAACGGCCATTATGGGTTCTGGTCTATTTTACCACCCTTTGTTGCTATCGTTCTTGCATTTTGGACCCGTGAAGTGGTGAGCGCCCTTTTTATAGGAATCTGTCTGGGTGGAGTGATTGCAGGGGAGATCAATATCGTCCAAAGCTTTCTGATTCCTTCTATTGGTACAGAAAGTTTTGCACTCATCCTGTTGGTCTATCTCTGGGCTTTGGGAGGATTGATTGGGATCTGGACCCGTACCGGCGGAGCTGAAACGTTTGCAAGCTGGGCCAGTAACCTGATGGTGAAAGGCCCACGTTCCGCAAAATTCTTTACCTGGATAATGGGATTGATTTTTCATCAGGGAGGCACTATCAGTACCGTTTTGACCGGCGCTACCGTACGGCCTGTGGCGGATAAACACAAAGTATCTCATGAAGAGCTCGCTTATATGGTAGACAGCACAGCCTCACCTGCTGCTACTTTGATTCCATTTAATGTCTGGCCTTTTTATGTGAGTGGATTAATTATCGGAACTCTCCCTCTTTTTGTTACTGTACAGGATGGGGTTAATTTTTTTCTCAGTAGTGTTGCATTTAATTTTTATGCGATCTTTTCGATTTTAATCACACTCTTTTTTGCATGGGATATGTTACCCTGGGTTCCGGGGAAAAAGATGAGGGCTGCAATTCATCGGGCCAGAAGTGGCGGGCCGTTAGACCGCAGAGGGGCATCTCCAATGGCTGCTGATGAGTTAACGATTCAGAAAGTACCCAAAGATTATCATCCGGGACTTATCGATTTTTTTGGTCCGATCGGTGCTCTTTTGGGTGTTGCGATCATTCCATTTTTTGTGACATTTTTCTTGATGGGCCGAAAGGATGACCCGACACTACTGATTGCGGAAGCTTTTGTTTTGGCCGTTCTTGTTGGCCTGGGAATCGCACTGGCAAAAGGGATGAAATTACAGGTTGTGATCAACGGATTTATCGATGGATGTAAAGGGGTAACCATAGGAGCTATTATATTGGCACTTGCCGTTACTTTGAAGGAAGTAGCTGAAGCTGTAGGGACTGCTGATTACGTGGTGGCAATGATCGGTGATCTGATTGTTCCCGCCATCCTGCCGGGGATACTGATGGTGCTTTGTATGATCATTGCCTTTTCAACGGGAACATCTTGGGGAACATACGCTGTGGTTTTTCCGATTGCCGTTCCACTGGCATGGGCTGTCGTTCCGGATGTTTTCTTCTTGAAACTCTGTTTTGCCGCGGTTATAGGAGGCAGTGTGATGGGGGATCAATGTTCTCCCATTTCTGACACAACCATTCTCAGCTCACTTGCTACCGGTTGTGATTTGATGGATCACGTTACAACACAATTACCACTCGCAATTATGGCCGGGATAATGGCTATTATTACGTATGCCATGATGGTTGTATTATTTGTTTAAAATCTGAAACAAAAAAATGAATAAAGAAGAGACTGAATTAATAAAAAATCTAATCATTGACCAGATTAACTCAACAGAGAAGGAGATTATTGAGTTGATTGAACTAACCAAACCCATTAGCCTGGATGCGTCCATTGGCAGGGTATCCAGAATGGATGCGATCAATAATAAAACAATCAACGAGAAGGCACTTCGGGATAAGAAATCTATTCTGCAGAAACTGGAACGTGCCAAAGAACGCAGTGAAAAGGGGGAACTGGGGAAATGTTTGAAGTGTGGCGGTGAGATTCCCTTCGGCAGACTTAAAATAATGCCCTATACCACAAGATGTGTAAAGTGCGCTTAAACTAAAAAACCAACTGATCAGTGTAGGTGGTTTTTTTTATAAAGTTGTGCTCTAAATAAATTTCAATAAGCAAAGAAGTTCAATTACTTATTGTCTGTGGTTTCGGGTGATGACAACCGTCAGTAAATTGATCTTAAGGATAAGAGAGAGCATAAACCAACACATTTACACCAAATTGAAGAGCCGATTCTACAACGGATTCAGGATTCGAATGCTCATCAAAAGCCCACCCGTCAGAAGGATTTGATTCGTATGTGTAGAGCAGAACCATACGTCCGCCTTGATATACAGCAAATGCCTGAGGCGGTTGGTTATCATGTTCATGGATTTTTGGTGGGCGCCCATCCGGAAAAGTGTAGACCAGATCATAAATCGGATGATCTGCCGGCAACTCAAAAAAGGGTTCATCCGGAAATATATTTCTCAGAATGGGCCGGATATACTGGTCCAGGCCATAATCGTCATCCACATAAAGAAAACCGCCGTTTTCGAGATAACTCCTGAGGTTTTGCATTTCAGTATCATTCAAACTGATATTACCATGCCCGGTGATAAACAGAAATGGGTAATTAAAAATGTCACGGCTTCCAATCTGGACATCATCAACCTGTTCACTGATCTGTATGGGAACGACTCCTTTTGTGAACCGAATCAAATTTCTGAGTGCCGTTGGCGAATTGTACCAATCACCACCTCCCTGATATTGGACACGCGCAATTTTGAATTCGCCATTACCGGTTTGTGCTTGCACTTTTGGAACTGCAAATAGAGTCATGAAAATAAATACGATCAATACAATGGATTTCAAAACGGTTAATTGAATGTGGAATTTATGATTTAAGATTTACGAGTTACGAATGTACCAATGAATTTATTTTAAAATGATCGGAAGTATGACAGGATTAAACAAATTCGTCCAACCGTTTCTTTTTATTCGCACCTTCCAGTATCCCATGCGACTCTTCGTGTGCCTCAAATGGTTCCAGGTGAATCGTGATGACCGCATCTGTATCCAATGCATCGATCAGTTTGCGTTCAAGCAACGTCGCATCATCGTGGGCTTCTTTAAGAGAAATATCATCTTCAAAAACCAAATGGAGCTGGATCCAGGTTGTACGTCCGGAAGATCGGTGTCTAAGGTGGTGCCATCCCTTAATGGTTCCGATGTTTTCTTCTTCGAGTACTTTTTTAAGAGCCCGGTCTATTCCCGGATTACGGGTATCCATCAGTCCGCTTATGGAATATCGCAACAATTTATAAGCTTCATAACTGATGTATCCGGCAATGAACAAACTGACAACTACATCCATAAACACCCAACCTGTATATTGGATGATGATCAATGCAGCCACCACGCCACCACTGGTCCACACATCGGTCAAAGTGTGTTTCCCATTACTGATTGCAATCATATTATTCTCTCTTCTGCCTACTCTTAATACATAACTACCCAAGATCAGATTAATCAGTGCAGCAATAACCAAGAGCACAATCCCCGGTCCCATATTCACAATTTCAATCCCGGTGAATATACTCAAGACAGCGTGATATAATATTGTAATACCGGCAACAATGATTATGGAACCTTCAGCACCAACTGACAAATATTCAATGCGTTCGTGTCCGTAATGGTGATCATCATCTGCCGGTTTCAGGCTTAGATAGTATCCATAAACCACAAAAACGACGGCGAACAGATGAACAACTGACTCAGCCGCATCAGAAAGGGCAGCGGTCGAACCGGTGATAAAAAAAGCTGCAATTTTAATAGAAAAGCTGATTGTAGAAACAATCAAACTGATCAAAAGTGCCCTTCGAACCGGATCTTTTTTCAACATAAATTACCCTTTTGCCTTCTGCCTTCTGCCTTCTGCCTTTTGCCTTTTGCCTTTTGCCTTCTGCCTTTTGCCTTCTGCCTTCTGCCTTCTGCCTGTCAATCCCCCACCACTTCAAACCGGATATACCTCTCCCTGCGTTGTTCTGATTCTGTATCAAT
>JBBDJK010000147.1:0-8113 GCA_040879905.1 Balneolaceae bacterium
TTTTGGATGTTCTTGAAAATGAGGAGATACCTGATCCGGATAATGACTTGATGGGAGAGTCACTGAAAGTTGAGATAGAAAGGGCACTGTCCAAACTTACAAAACGGGAGGCTGAAGTGATCCGCCTCTATTTCGGTATTGGCCGGGAACACTCACTTACCCTTGAAGAGATCGGTGAACGTTTTGATTTAACACGCGAACGCGTAAGACAGATCAAAGAGAAAGCACTTCGAAAACTACGCCATCACAATAGAAGCGCTGCTTTACGTGCGTATTTAGGATAAGGAAGTATTGATCTCAGATCGCAGATCGCAGAATGTCGAATGTCGAATGTCGATCTGAGATCATCTCTTTTTTCTCGCATAAATATGCGATTTGTCCATTTCCTTTTACTTGTTAAGTTGTATGAATGAGATCCTTTCTGTTTCATACCATCATCCTGTTTTTATTATCCGGCCTTTTGACAGAGGTTTCAGGGCAATATCTGCCATTCAGAACCTATTCAATCGAGTTGGGACTGAGTGAGTCGGTCGCACACACAATAGTCCAGGATGACAGAGGGTATATTTGGGTGGGTACCGGATATGGATTAAACCGGTTTGACGGAGTTCGGTTCACTCAGTTTTATGAAGAGGATGGACTCGCCCATAACAGCGTACATTCACTTTTTCAAGACCATGAAGGACTGATTTGGATTGGAACGGATTTAGGCATTTCCGTTCTGCATGGAGATTCACTGGTTACACCATCCAATGTTGAGGGATTAAATCAATTTGTGATTCTAAACATTTTTCAGGATTCGGCAGGGAATTATTGGTTCGGAACCGAAGGGAATGGGGTCTGGAAATTATCAACAGAGGGGATACTTACACCGGTTCATAAGGATCTGGGTTTGGATATTATCAGCGTCAAAGTGATCAATCAAACGAATGATGGAACCATTTGGATCGGTTCGAGAGAAGGTTTGGTGATGATTGATGATGATCAAAATGAAGCGACTCATTTCACAATGGCACATGGAATATCCGACCTGAGAATCAGGGATATTGTAATTGATGAGTTTGAACGCATCTGGATTGGCACCAGAGCCGGATTGATGAGATATCAAAATGGGGAATTTTTGATTTATAACCATAATCAGGGCCTGAATGATGATCGAATTTTAACGATTACCGTAGAGGCAACCGACCGGATATGGCTGGGAACTGAAGGAGGGATCAGTCGATTTGATGGTGAAACATTTGTGAATTATGGACGGGAAGAAGGTGTGCCGGCACTTATTGTCTATTCTTCCATCATTGACAGAGAGGGAAATATGTGGTTCGGTACATTGGGTGGTGGAATTACGATGTATGTGGGTGATTATTTCAGAAGTTATAATATCGATAACGGCCTCACCAATAATGTCGTTACAGGTTTCAGTGAAGTTTCAAATGGGGATATATGGATCGCTACCTACGGTGGGGGAGTCATGATTTATGACGGTTCGGAATTGACAAATTATAATGAATCTGATGGGTTAATCGATAATAAAGTATATGTTATTTATGAAGATAGTACCGGAAGAATATGGGTAGGGACGAGTGGTGGAATCAGTATCTATGAAGATGATGAGTTCAGAACATTGCCGGAGTCCATTTTTCCATTTACTTCAGTGCGGAAAATATATGAAGACCCGGATGATGGAGAATTTTGGATTGCAACATACAATGATGGGATCATCAGGTTATCGGATGATGGATATGTACAGTATAACATCAACAGTGGCATTTTGCATAATACCGTTATGGATATTAAGCGAGATGATCGTGGTGATTATTGGTTTGCTACCTATGGAGGTGTTGCGATTTATGACGGAGAGCAATTTCGTTACTTGACGATTGCAGATGGATTACCCAGTAACGGGGTGATTCATATTCATATTGACCATATAGGACGTAAATGGTTTTCAACGTTTAACGGCGTTGCCATGTATGATGGGGAGAAGATGCATAATCTGCCATCTTCTGAAGGAATGGAGACCATTGCCTATTTTGTGGAACAGGATCAAGCCCTTGACTACTGGATCGGTACCAACCGCGGACTTTACTGGATCGATCCTGAACACTTAATACATTCGACAGATTATGAATCCCTTTTATCTTCATTCAGGTTATTCAATAAGAATCAGGGCCTGATTGCCAATGAATTGAATGCCGGCGCATCTTTAGTTGCTTCTGATGAGTCCATTTGGTTGGGAAGCGTTGAAGGGTTGAGCCAGTTTTTCCCGCATAATATTCAAAAACGACATGCACCCCCCGGTATCGAATTTGAAGAGATTTTGATAAATGGAAATCGTGTTCATCCAAACAATTTTCAGCTCTTACAACACGATCAAAATTTTATTGAATTCTCTTTTTCCGGGCTTGCGTACGAGGCACCGGATCAGATTTTGTATGAATACAGGCTGACCGGGTTTGATGAAGATTGGCAACTTACATCCGAACGAACCATTCGATACCCATCACTCGATCCCGGCTCCTATGAATTTGAACTCAGGGCATACAATGCGGATGGAGTTAAAAGTTCACATTCAGCTGAATATTCGTTCAAAATACTTCAACCTTATTATTTTCAATGGTGGTTTTTACTATTGATACTTCTCATCATAGGTAGTTTAATTCTATTCTATCTGAGATATTTTAGAATTCGAAAGCAGGTTGATATTGAACGGATGAGGGTACAGATTGCCAGTGATCTGCATGATGATGTGGGTTCATCATTGACAGAACTGGCACTTCAAACAGACTTTTTACAAGCCGGCAATGTTGATGAAGAGGTTAAATCAACATTGCGTCAACTTGGAGAACACAGCAGGAAGATTGTATCCAGCCTGGATGATATCGTGTGGTCTATTGACGCAAGAAATGATACAGCAGGAGATCTTACAGACAGGATGCAAGATTATGTGAATCAACTGTTTGCTAATGGGAATATTTTGGTTCACTATAACTTTGACAAACTACGGATGCATGAAAAGCTTCCGGTTGACGTTAAAGAGAATGTGTACCTGATCTTTAAAGAGGCCATGAACAATGTTGTGAAGCACTCAAATGCTGATGAAGTTCATGTGACATTCTCGTTCACGGGTAGAAATTATGAACTATTGATCCATGACAATGGCAATCAGATTAAACATGACAGAAAAACGGGTCAGGGTCTGAGAAATATCAAAATGAGAGCGGAGCGAATTGGCTCGGCGATTGAGATTTACACAAATGGAGGGTTTACGGTAAAAGCTACCGGTTCTATAAAATAGACAGTAAGAGGTATATTATGATTGAGATTGGAATAGTCGAAGACAACATTAAGATCAGAAATCTGATCCAGAAATATCTGGAGATGCAGGATGAAATGAGCTGTAAGATAGCCGTTGATTCTGTGGAAGAGATGTTGGATCATTTGAAAGAAAGTGCCTCACCGGACGTTCTCCTCATGGATATTCAACTGCCCGGCATGTCCGGTATCGAGGGTATCAGCATCATAAAAAAAGAGTATCCTGACATTGAAATTATTATGCTCACAATCTACCATGATTCTCATAAGATATTTGACTCTTTGTGTGCAGGAGCTTCCGGATATTTGTTGAAACATACATCTCTGCCTGAAATTAAAGAATCCATAGATTTGCTGGTACGTGGGGGGGCACCCATGTCACCACAGATCGCACGGAAAGTGATTCAACACTTTAAACAACCCGAACCGAAAAAAAACCCCGACAGCAATTTAACACTGCGTGAACAGGATATCGTGAATGGGCTGGTGGATGGGTTAAGTTATAAATTAATTGCAGATCGATTTGATATATCCATTGACACAGTTCGTGCACATATAAGGAACATTTATAAGAAATTGCATGTAAACAGTAAAGCAGAGGTTATCGCCAAGTCATTGAGAGGCGAAATATAAACCAGATTTCATATCACATGGTCATGTGATGTTGGTTTTAAAAAAATGGTGTTATATTACTATCAGATAAAGCTATAACGGTATCAAAGTCCGGAGGTAGAAATGAGGTCAAATACAAGTTTTCACATCATATCACTGATAACAGTATCACTGTTTATGTCAGGATGTTACACACAATTACAGACAACCTATTCAGATCGGCCGTCTACAGCTGAACGAATTGCAGCCGACAGAGTTGCATCCGGCCAACAGGCAGTAGCAGAACGATCGGATGAAATTGTCTATGAAGAGGATTATGAGCTTGGTTATGAAGACGGTTGGGCCGATGCGGAAGGTTACTATTTTATGGACTATGAAACACGTGATTGGTATGCAGAATATGGCGTTACTTTAGCCCAAAATCGATATGCAAGAAATTATTACCGTCATATTCCATCTTATGAATATTTTTATTACGACCCATTTTACAGTGCTTATGGTTTGAATAACTATGGTTATCATCATTCGAGATGGAGCTTTCACTTCGGTTTTGGATACAATATGTATGCTTTCCACAGGCCATTTTATGGATATCACAGCAACTACTCCTACTACAGATATCCGTTCTACATGCCATATTATGGATATTATGACTACTACGGATATGGAAGACCTTTTTATGATTATGCATATTATAGTGGTAATAGTTCGGGAGAGAGAGCCGTCCGGAATTACAGGCCAAGAAGTTCTTATCTCTCATCAAGAGGTGAGACAGTAAACAGAAATACACGTTCTGAAGCTCGTATAAACAATGCAACCCGTACAAGGACAGATGTACGTTCAGCAGCAAGAACACAACAGATCAATCGGAATACTGCGGGTTCCAGAGGGAATGCAGGTACGGTTAATAGAGGCACAACGACTACCAGAGGTTCATCCGGAACCGTCAAACGGGGTACGACTACAACTCGTGGGTCATCAGGGACTGTAAACCGCGGGACATCAACAAACAGAGGATCATCCGGGACTGTGAAGAGAGGATCATCCGGAAATAACAGAAGTAGTTCCGGTACGGTAAATAGAAACAGATCCGGAAATCAAACCAGCAGTTTAAATAGTACAGAATCTCCCCGTATCTCAAGAACAACTATCGAGAGATCTTCATCCGGCCAACAGCGAGCTGTTTCATCGATTCGGGACAGGGTGGTTCAGCCAAGAACAGCAACCGTTCAGAGCAGAAATACCTCAAGTTATGTAGGCCTAAGATCAGTACTGGGTGGGATTATTAATAGTGCAACGACTGTAAGAGCTGTAAGAAGTCAAATTCAAAACTCCGGAAACAGATCTTCAACCAGGAGTTACTCAACAACCAGATCGACACGTTCATCGTCTGTAGGATCGAGTAGTAGTCGTTCTACGGTTCGATCGAGTGGATCATCATCAAGCCGATCATCCGGTTCTTCGGTCAGATCTTCCGGTAGCAGTTCAAGCAGCCGGGGTTCATCATCGTCGTCATCATCAGGCAGCAGAAGCAGATCCGGTAATTAAAATAAGCTATACGCTTCGGATTTATTCAGGTAGGTAAAATAAATGCAAATCATAAGTTATTGAATATCATTTAAATAGGAGAGGAATGCGAAAAATCGTGAAAGTCATATTGTTGATTTGTCTGCTTATTGGAATGGGACGTCTGTCTGCACAAAATCCTAATAACGCACTTCTATATAGTCATCAGGCAGTGTTACTGGGAGATCAGGGAAGTGCTAATGATCCGGTATCCATTGTGATGCCGGGAACCGCTTATGCATCCGGATTGGGATCATTTCTTGATAATCCGGCGAGTTTAGCGCTTCAGAAAAAAGGGTTTGGTGAATTTGGAATGTCGTTCAGATCCGTCAATGAAGATGCCACATATTTGGGGCAATCCCGATCTGTAAATACACGGTCATTGGATAACAGTCAGAATAATGTATCCAACCTGGGGTTTGTCTACTCATTTCCGACCGTTCAAGGAAGTTTTGTAATAGGTGCCGGTTATACGCAACATTCTATATATAATCGATCTTTGAGATTTAGGGGGAGAAATGAGCATAGTTCTATAACAGATCAGTTTAAAGTGGATGGATCTCCATTTCAAGAGATCGCCTTTAATACCTTTGCCACAGATTATGGGGATGAATTTGAGGATTGGGATGAATCTATTTTTAGAGTTGGTTTTGATAGATTCGGCGATTTTTTAGGTATTCATCAGCAGGGTGATATTGTTCAGAAAGGATATAGCGGTGAATACTCCTTATTTTTTGGGACTGAGATACAGAGAAATCTGATGTTTGGTGCCAGCCTGGGCGTTCTGTCCGGAAATTTTAATTATGACCGTATTTTTCAGGAAAATGATGATCTGTATAATTACAGAGCGGAGTTTATTGATAGCAATGATGACGGAATAGGCGATACTGATATTGATCGAATAACCCTGGATGATCAATTGAACAGCAATTTCAACGGATTCAAAGCGAGAGTAGGGCTTCTCTATCAATTCAATGTAAATGTTAGTGCAGGTGTTAGCTATACGTTTCCTACGTCATTAGAAGTAGAAGAAGTTTTTCAAGCGGAAATCAGGACACGTTTTAATAACGAAGTGGAATTTACAGATGAAACAGATAGCGAGTTTACCTATAAGATTAACTATCCGTCAAAAGTGGGATTGGGCCTGGCATTTACTTATGCCTCAGGCTGGGATCTCTCATTAGCGGCTGAGTACACCGATTATTCAGCTACCGCAATCAACTTTGGAGAAAGTGATCTATTTGATAGTGAATTGATCGAAAACGATTTTATCAATGATTCATATAGATCCGTTTGGAATTTTCGCCTGGGCACTGCCTATACGTTACCCAATGATATAACCATTAGAGCAGGATACAGTTATCTTCCAAGCCGATTTGTAAATGGAGATGATAATCGCAATGTGTATGCGGCAGGTGCCGGATTTAACCTGACAGAAGGAATCCGTTTTGAAGTTGCAGGTCAGCTTGCAAGATGGAATGAAGTATCCGCAGTATATGACTATGGAGAATACGACTACAGCTTACTACCCGATTCTCCACCAACGGTTACATTCAGATCTGAAGAGGCTGACAGATCCGTTGAACGTTGGAATGTACTTGGCACCATTCGATTCAGATTGTAAAATTCCTACCTTTATTCGCCTTTTGGATTTACACTCAGAAGAGCCGTTTTAACATGTCTGACTACATTTGCAGTAGTACTGCCCATCATCAGATAGTTAATACCTGTTCGACCGACGGTGGCCATCACAATTAAGTTATAGCTCTGGCTATTCACATGTTTGTAAATGGCTTCGTGAGGAGAATCTTGTGAGACGATTACCTTTCCTGTAACCCGTTCGGAGATTTCATTAAAATGCTCTTTTTTCAGCATTTTTAAACGTTCTTCCCGGATCTTTTTGAGTGATAGATCTTTTTCTTCATCATCAAACTGATCAAAACTTAAAATATGGACTAAATCAATTTCTCCACCGGTACGCTTGGCTATCTCAATGGCTATTGGAAAGGCACTGGCTGAATTCTCTGAAAAGTCGGTTGTAACCAATATTTTCCGGAAATCATCAACTTCTGACTCATTTTCAACGATCATTACCGGCTTATTGGATAACCTCAATACTTTTTCTGAGACTGAACCGAGTAAAAACCTGGAAAATCCTGTACGGCCATGACTGCTCATAATCACAAAGTCATAATCTTCTGATGTATCAATAATACCTTGTGCTGCATTCCCCAGCAACACAACCGGTTCAGACAGATACTTCTCAGCCACCAGATCACTGCTCAATGAGGACACTCTATCTTTAAGTGTTTCCTCCAAATCATCAAATTTTTGATACATCTTCGTACTCATTCCCAAAGCGTAAGGCTCATCTAACTCTGAGATAGGAAGGTGCGAATAGAACGGTGTAACTTTTCCATCCATCAGTGACGCAAATTTATTGGCAACTTTAAGTGCTTTTTTGCTACGTTCGGAAAAATCAATGGGAACTAAGATTTTCATTTTTGAGTCCGCTTAAATGTTAATGTTGTTGAATTTAAAACGTTGTTTCTATATGTAAGGTGCCTAAAAAATGGATAAAATTAAAGTGAGATTAAAGATATTTTTATCCAATTTAGAG
>JBBDJK010000147.1:8213-13612 GCA_040879905.1 Balneolaceae bacterium
TTTATGAGAATCGTTTATTTCTATACTTAATAGCATAATGGATGATAGGTGGTGCTATCAGAATTGCAATGAAGATCTGACCGGTATAAATATAGAGTATCAGCGTCAAAAGGAGGCAGATCATCAGTATGATCGCTGATAGTAACCAGACTTTTTGATTGGTTGTCATTGTCATAATCGAATAATTCCTAACTTGTTTCAAGTCTTAAAATTTCAAGCGGCGAATGTTTGAAAATATGTCGACTTCCACTCCAACCGATAATGATAGCGGTAAACATAATGAGTAGTGTAATGAGACTTAAAGTCAGAAAGTCAGGCACAAATAACAGGTCAAAATAGAAGGTTGCCAATCCCCAGCTTGCAACGACTGCGAGCAACAGGCCTGTCCAACTGGCCAGCAGACCCAAAAGAGCATATTCAATGGTCTGTATTGAACCTATCTGAGATTTTTTTGCTCCCAATGTTCTAAGAAGGACTGATTCCCGGGTACGTTGTCTGCGGCTGATTGTAATAGAACTTGCAAGCACGATAAAACCTGTAAGAATACTGAAAAGTGCCATAAACTGAATAGCGAGAGCTATTTTATCCAGAAATTCTCTTACACTTTGCAGTGCGACTGATATATCGATTGCAGAGATGTTCGGGAACTCTGTGACAACAGCTTGCTGGATGGCAAGTGAAGTCTCATTTGTACCGGCACTTACTGTGGCAGCGTAAAATTGTGGGGCTTGTTCCAAAACACCAACCGGGAACAGGACAAAAAAGTTGGGTTCCGCTCGTTGAAAATCAACCTCACGAACGCTTGCAATGACAGTCTGAACCCGAACACCCTGAACATCAAATCCAAGACTGTCTCCCACTTCAACCTGAAGTTCATCTACGATTTGAGATGTAACAGATATCGGAATCACAGAATTAAGTCCATCCGCTTCAGGAACCCATTCACCTTCTAAAATCGTTTCTGATTCTGTAATATGATCCCTGTAAGTGACTCTGTACTCTCTTGACAATACCCAACCCCCGATATGTAAGGTCGTATCTTCACGGACTTCCTGAATCGGCACTCCTTTACGATCAGAAAGCCGCATGGACACGATGGGTACATTTTGTAAAATCGTACCCCCTGAATTTTCAATCCTTTCAACCAACCCACTATTTTGATCTGACTGAATATCATAGAATACCAAATCGGGAGTATCATCTCCTAATTGGAAGTCAATTCTCTGCAGCAGCATGTCCTGTGAGAGATAGAGCGTTCCAATCAGCAGCATCCCCATTCCAAGAGTAGTAATGAGCATCGATGTTTGGTTGTTAGGCCGGAATAGGTTAGCCATTCCCTGCCTGAGAACGTAAGTAAACGATTTGAGCCGTAAATTTTTTACAGCACTCATTAATATATTGGCAACAAACCAAAGAAGAAAAATGAAAAACAACAGGCTCAAAGTGAAAATTGCCGCAGCAACGAAGCTACCAGTCAGCAACCCAACAATTAAGATGATTACAACAAATGAGATTACAGCAGTTACTATTTTTACTTTTTTTGATAATGTTGAAATCGGTGAGAAATCACTATTACGCAGGGTGAGCAGAGGTGATATGGTACTGATTGCAGCGAGTGGCAGCATTGAAAACAGAATACTGATTAAAACACCGGTAAAGAGTCCGAGTGAAATGGCTTGAAATGAGAGGCTTTGTACGATTTCAAATGGAAGCAAGTCTGTAAAAAGTCCCGGGAGATATAACTGTAGAAAAACACCAAGTCCTGTTCCAATGAGGGCTCCAAACAGTCCAAGTGCAGCTACCTGGATGGCGAAAGCAGCAAGGATCATCTCTTTGGTCATGCCCAAACATCGGAGGGTTGCGACCATAGCCGTTTTTCTTTTAATATAGACATAGATAGCACTGGCCACACCCAATCCACCTAACAGCAGGGCTATGAATCCGATCAGTCCCAGAAATTTCGTTAAATTATCGATAACCTCTTCAAAGTCTTCTTTGCGGGACTCAACGGTTTCGAACCGAACCCTGTTTTCACGCGAAATGGGACGAATACTCTCCACAATGGATCTGATTTCTTCGGGAGAATTGATTTCAAAATAGTGTTTATAAGTCACACGGCTGCCCCTATCGAGTAAGCCGGATCCATCCAGTAGTGCCCTGTCGATATAGATTCGTGGCCCAATCAGCGAAAAAGCGGCCGCTTCTCCGGGCACATTGATCAGTGCACCACCTATTACCAAATCAATATTCCCAACTCGGATACTATCACCAACAGAGGCACCAAATTGATTCATAGCTGTCTGTTCAACCAGTGCGAAGGCTTCATCCTGGTAGCGCGATGCGGCATCTGCAGGATCAGTCGTTATTGATCCATAAATCGGGAAAGATCCCTCTATGGCCCGGATTTGTGACAATCGATTTGCCCCACTATTTTTAAACAGTACCATCGAATTAAACTCAACGGCTTCTGCAGTACTACCGCCAATGGAGTCGACAAAGGAGATAATGGGATCGGTAAAAGGCTGACTTGATCGAATTTCGATATCTGCTCCTAAAAGCTCTCTGGATTGATCGTCAACCGTTAACAGCACGTCATTTCTGAATGAAAGAATGGCAACAAGGGCAGCTACACCTGCAATCACAGAAGATGTGTAGAGCAACAAACTTCTCCACTGCGGTTTTGCATCACGAAAAGCCAGTTTCCAGCTGAATGGAGTCAAAATTGCACGAATATATTCCATTAAACAACGTCCATTTTAGGTGTTTTGACTTTTTTAGCCTGATACTTATCAGACTCTACCCGCCCATTTTTTAATTGAATGATTCGGTCACATTTATCTGCTAATTCTTTGTCATGAGTGACGATGATGAGAGTCGTTCCCTGATCTTTATTTAAATCGAAAAGAAGCTCTTCAATTTGCGCACCGGTTTCTCCATCCAGATTTCCTGTGGGTTCATCAGCGAAAAGGATTTCCGGTTTATGAATAAACGCCCTGGCCAATCCCACGCGTTGCTGCTCACCTCCGGATAACTGATTGGGGTAGTGATGGGTTCTGTCTTGTAATCCAACACTCTCAAGTAAATGATGGGCTCTTTTTTCTACATCTTTATAAGCCAGGCCACGCAATTCGATTGGCACCATCACATTCTCCAAAGCGGTTAAAGTTGGAATCAACTGAAATGACTGAAAAACAAAACCAATTTGTTCATTTCGAATTTTGGAAAGTTGAGCTTCTGTAAATTCTGATATTCTATTGTTGTTTAACATGACTGAACCGGATGTGGGCTTATCAAGACCAGCACATAAACCGAGTAGTGTCGTTTTGCCGCTTCCTGACGGACCGACAACGGCACAGGTAATTCCCTTTTCAATAGAAAAAGTAACATTTTGCAGTACTGTCAGTGAATGATCTCCACTTTTAAACGTTTTGGTGAGTGATTCAGTCGTTAGAATAGCGTTCATGTTTGTTAAGTAATAAATGGGTTACAAATGAGTTGACGTCTATATGATTCAATCTTCATAGGAATCCCGGGGTTGATGTCTGTTTTATTTAATTGGAAGTTATCTTTACCATCTTGCAGTCTTGTGACCCAGGATAATCTATATATATAGAGGTCAAAGCTGTAGAATTTGTCAATTGATTTTTTATAAGAAAAACACTTGAATGCCTTGCATAACATTAAGGTTCGTATATTTCATTCCAAATTATTGATTCTATAAACTACAAAAGATAATACGTATGAAAATGTTAAAGGTTGTCTGTTTACTCTTTTTTACTCTGATATTCAACCCTGTTCATGGTCAGGATACAAAAACGATCCTTTTTTTTGGTGATAGCATAACAGCAGGCTACGGAATCGATACACAGGATGCTTTCCCGGCATTGATACAGAGTAAAATTGACTCATTGGGCTACGATTACAGAGTCGTCAATGCAGGATTAAGTGGTGAAACCTCTGCCGGAGGTGTTCGCAGGATTGACTGGATACTGCAACAGCAAGTTCACATTTTTATACTGGAACTGGGTGGAAATGATGGTTTAAGAGGGATTGACCCGGATGATACCGGACAAAACCTTCAGATGATTATGGATCGTGTTTGGGAGAAATATCCTGATGTCACAATCATACTGACCGGTATGGAAGCACCTCCGAATATGGGACAAGATTATACAGAATCTTTTCGAAATATCTACACAGAATTGGCAGAAAATAACGATGTGATCTTTATGCCCTTCATTCTGGAAGGAGTAGCCGGTAGCCCTGAATTGAATCTTCCGGATGGGATTCACCCAACTGTTGAAGGCCACAAAATTCTATCCAAGAACATTTGGACTTTATTAGAGCCGCTTTTGTAGGACTTTAATCAAATTCTCATTTAATGAGATTGGAATATTTAAATCGGGTACTGGAATCGTATATATTTTCAATTTTAGGGCTGCATTGAAGAAAATTTTGCTGATATCTTATGAATCAAAAACGTTCATTAATCTATTATAAATAGCCATATATGATTGATAATTTCATGGAATATCCGTAAAAGTCTAAAAATAGTTGTGGAAGCGCTTGCAAAAACCAAAAAATGCAGTTTATTTTAAGCGTCGGAAAAATTTCATATCCAACGCTTAGTGATTAATCTAAAACCCTAAAGATCTTCATATGAACAATCATATACTATATTCCGGGATCAGAAGTTTTCTTTTAGTATTTGTACTTTCAATTCTTACTACTCAGACCGTGTTTGCCATTCAAAGTGGGGCAGAACGGATGACCGTTTCAGGTGTGGTATCAGATGCATCATCTGGTGAGCGGCTTGCCGGAGTTAATGTTGTTGTCCAGGGAACGATTGTAGGTGTAGCTACAAATCCCCGGGGAGAATTCAGCCTGAGTGTGAATGCCGATCCGCCGATAACCATTATCGTATCCATTATCGGATATTCAACGCAACGTATTGTCATTACTGACCGGAATGTTTCTAATCTCGAAATACAACTGAGTGAAGAAACGATCCTTGGTTCGGATATTGTCATTTCCGCTTCCAGAGTGGAAGAAAGTATATTGGATGCACCGGTTTCCATTGAAAAAATGGATATCATCGCTATCAATCAGTCAGCTTCTCCAAGTTACTATCAAGGTTTAGCCAATCTGAAGGGTGTTGATATGACAACAAGCAGTATCAATTTTCAGATTGTGAATGCAAGAGGGTTTAACTCTACCGGGAACACACGTATGGTTCAGTTAACGGATGGAATGGATACGGCAGCCCCGGCCTTAAACTTTCCAATCGGCAATTTGAACGGGCCATCCGTTTTGGATGTAGAGAGTATGGAATTTCTGCCGGGTGCATCGTCAGCTCTTTATGGGCCGAATGCATTTAATGGTATCCTGCTCGTAAACAG
>JBBDJK010000148.1:0-6427 GCA_040879905.1 Balneolaceae bacterium
CTGAAAATAAAAAAGGTTGGGAAACAGTGCAGATCATCATATTTTTAGCATTGGGAGAAAATTTAATTAATGCAGAATTGAAATAGCAGTTTAAAGGACTGCTATTTCTTTATTTTTGAACGTTGAAAGAAATGATGATTATGAAAAAAAACTATCTTTCCAAAGAAGGTTTTGAACGTCTGGATAAGGAGTTGAAAGATCTTAAAATAAGGGGTCGCAAAGAGATTGCAAACGAAATTGCAGAAGCCAGGTCAAAAGGAGATCTCAGTGAAAATGCTGAGTATGATGCAGCAAAAGAAGCTCAAGGGCATCTTGAAAAAAAGATTGCAGAGTTAGAAAATACTCTCGCTACAGCCTCCATTATTGATGAGAGAAATATTGATGCATCAAAAGCTTATGTATTGTCGACTGTGACCATACTGAACAAAAAAGTAAATAAGGAGATGAAGTATACCCTTGTATCAAAAGACGAGGCAGATTTTAAATTGGGCAAAATATCAATTGATTCTCCAATTGGGAAAGCCATACTTGGTAAAGAGATCGGTGATACTGTTTCAGTTAAAGTCCCTGCCGGACAACTTGAATTGGAAATTTTAAAAATAGAGAGATAAAAAATCATGAAAATTGGTGTAATTGGAACCGGATATGTAGGATTGGTGACGGGTACATGTTTTGCGGATAGTGGTAATGATGTTGTTTGTGTCGATATCGATGCTGACAAAGTTAAAAGGATGAGTGCCGGAGAAGTTCCGATATATGAGCCGGGTTTAAACCGTGTATTTGATCGGGCTATACGTGAAGAGAGGCTTACGTTTACGACAGATCTTGATAAAGCATTTCAAACATCCGAAATACTGTTTCTCTGTTTGCCAACACCGCCGGGGGCGAATGGACAGGCCGATCTCAGTTTTGTTCTGAATGTAGCTGATGAACTTGGAGATTTGTTCAACCAATATCCCGGTTACCGCGTAATTGTCAATAAAAGTACCGTACCTGTAGGAACAGCGGATAAAGTGCATGAGAAAATTTCAGCCAAGACAAAACAAGAGTTCGATGTGGTGTCAAATCCTGAGTTTTTAAGAGAAGGGGCAGCAGTAGAAGACTTCATGAAACCGGAACGTGTAGTTGTTGGAACACGAAGTAAACGTGCAGCTGATATGATGACCGAATTGTACGAACCGTTTGTTAGAAGTGGGAATCCGATCATTGTAATGGATGAACGCAGTTCAGAACTGACCAAATATGCGGCCAATGCAATGCTTGCCACCAAAATCACATTTATGAATGAGATCGCAAATATTTGTGAACGTGTGGGGGCAAATGTAGACAATGTCAGGTCCGGTATCGGTACTGACTCCAGAATTGGGAAACGATTCCTTTTTGCAGGAATCGGTTATGGTGGCAGTTGTTTTCCCAAAGATGTGCAGGCCATACATCATACTGCCGGTGAAGTAGGTTATGATTTTAAAATTCTGGATTCTGTGATGAAAGTGAATGAATCACAGAAAGTTTCTATAGTAGATAAGATGAAAGAGTTTTATAAAGGAGATCTGAAAGGATTGACTGTTGGGATATGGGGTCTTTCATTTAAACCGGAAACTGATGACATAAGGGAAGCTCCTTCGCTTTATATTACAAAAGAGTTGGCAAAACTGAATGTTAAGATGCGCGCATATGACCCGGAAGCTATGGGTACATTTAAAGAAGCAATAGATGAGAAAACATTAGCAAATATGGAGTTTATGGAAGATCGTGACTCCGTTATTGAAGGAGTGGATGCTCTGATCATCTGTACAGAATGGAATGAGTTCAGAAGACCTGATTTAGAACGTTTTAAAAAAGTAATGAAGAGTGCGGTCGTTTTTGACGGTCGAAATTTGTATGATTTAAAACGAGCAGAAGAGGCCGGATTTACTTATATAAGTATCGGTAGGCCAGGCATAAATATTTAACCAAGTTAAACACCTTGAATTCAAGGTGTTTACAAATATAATCATTTGAATAAAAAAGTATTAATAACCGGTGGAGCCGGATTCCTGGGGTCGCATTTGTGCGACAGATACCTTAAAGAGGGCTGGCATGTGGTATGTATGGATAACCTGATTACAGGTTCATATAGCAACATCCGGCATCTGGAAGTAAATGACAGATTCACGTTTATTGAATTTGATGTAACGAATTACATCGATTTAGAAGGTGAACTGGATTTAATACTTCATTTTGCTTCACCGGCATCTCCTATCGACTATTTAGATATGCCGATTCAGACTTTGAAAGTAGGATCACTGGGTACACATAAGACACTCGGCCTTGCAAAAGCAAAAAATGCACGGTTTTTGTTAGCATCAACGAGTGAAGTTTATGGAGACCCACTTGAGCATCCACAAAAAGAGACCTATTGGGGCAACGTAAATCCAACCGGGTTTCGTGGTGTATATGATGAGGCTAAAAGATTTGCTGAAGCAATGACCATGGCTTATCATCGTTACCATGGTATTGAAACCAGAATTGTAAGAATATTTAATACATACGGTGCCAGAATGCGTCTTAAAGATGGCAGAGCATTGCCTACTTTTTTCCGGCAAGCGTTTAAAAATGAACCCATAACAGTATTTGGAGATGGTTCGCAAACCAGATCATTTACATACGTGGACGATCTGGTTGAAGGAATTTACAGACTGTCACAAAGTAATGAAGTAGAACCGGTAAATATCGGTAATCCTGAGGAGATATCGATTCTGGATTTTGCAAAAGAGATCATTGAGATAACCGAAAGTAAAAGTGAAATTGTATTTGAAGATCTTCCAGCTGATGACCCAAAAATAAGACAACCGGACATATCAAAAGCTAAACGGATTTTGAATTGGAAACCGCTTACTGACAGGAGAGAGGGTCTTCTGAAAACAATGGATTATTTCAAGGAACAGGTACTTAAAAGTGGCTGATAAAAGACTAATTGACCTCTATCCATACCAGATAGTTGATTCGAAACCGGTTTATCTCCTATTTAAAAGGGCAAAAGGTCAACTTTATCATGGTCAGTGGAGAATGATTGGCGGTAAGGTTGAGAACGATGAACGCTATTGGAATGCAGCACTCAGGGAATTATATGAAGAGACGCATCTTACACCCTGTAAATTATGGACGGTACCGTCGGTAAATACATTTTATGAACACAGTACAGACACGATTCTTCAGATACCCGCTTTTGCCGCAGAAATAACTGCTGATGAACATATTATCTTAGATTCTGAACACTCAGAATATAAATGGTTTGAGCTTGATCAAGCCTTGGAAAATATAGTATGGCCGGAACAACAACGACTATTAAGATTGACACATACAATCATAACCTCCAATCAAATCCTTGACGATTGGCTCGTAGATATATCCTGATTTTATCGATTATTTTATCAATAACCGGAATGATTCCTGCTATGTCCATTGCGCAATCAACCGGATATGAGATCATACCATCACCTGATTTGTGGTATAATGATGTGGATGGGATCAGAATAGGTTTAAATCTGAAAGGTCAGGTACCCGGTACTTTTGAGGATGGGCCACATCGTCTGGATGCCGGAATTTGGGTCGGGTTGTGGTTTCCAAACCAACCGATATCATACTACTTTGGATATACAGAACCCATTAAAGGTTGGACTGATTTTGGCAGTGAAGCCAATATAGAGTTTATTAGTTCCGTCAGAACAGGTTATCACAATCATGGTATTGCCTTTAATAAACGATGGCAACAGGGATTTGACGAGCGTAGTTTCCGGGAAGTCAGAATCTATCAATCATTTGAAAAACGGTTTAACCATGAATACACTGCTTTTGAAAATTTATGGAGTGATCGCAATAAAATTTTAACGTCTCTATCGGCTGAGATTCGGGATAATAACCGCATCGGTTGGTATCAACTCAGAGCAGGAGCCAATATTCAATATCTGGATGATGTTTTTACGGTATTCACAGCTTCAGCTACACAAAAGATCGAATTTAATACATATTGGGGGTTGCAAGTCAGAGCTTATGCCGGGTTAGCTTCTGCTAATACCACACCCGAGTATTTGTACTCCAGAAGTATGAGACCTGCATTCGCATGGATGAGTAATGGTGTGACAAGGGCAAAAGGTACGATTCCACAACCCTGGATAGAAAGCGGTAATATTCAGGTTGCAGGAGGTGCAAATATAAGAGGTTATACATCTGCTGATATCGAATCATATCAGCTTGATTTTGAATGCAATGATACCGGTAGTCCGGGATCTATGTGCATTGAAGGAGATGTAGAACCATTGCTTTTTCACTCAATCCTATCCATGAACGTTGAACTGGATTACTGGAATCCGATTACTGTCATTCTTAATTCTATCCCATACGCCTCAGAGTTTTTAAAATTTAGATCTTATCTCTTTTTTGATTCAGGAAAATCTCTTGAATTGGTTGAACATGAACCGGAAGGTCTGTTTTCAAATGCAGGAGCCGGATTCTCTGTATCGTTAAATATCCCGGATCACAAAGGAAAAGAGAGGGGATTTGTACTCAGGTATGAAAATCCATTTTGGTTATCCGATCCACAAAGTGAAGAGGCATTAAAATTAAGACACCTTGTCGGATTTGGTGCGGTGATTTCATTTTAGTTAGCCTTATGAAACGGCAATTCTCTATAATCATAATTCTTTTAGTCTTACAACTAGTGATTGGTTCATGTACATCGAGTCGTTGGATCATTACGGATGAATTTGTTATCGATCCGAATGATGAGCCGGAATTAGTTTCTGAAAGAAGTATTTTGATGTTGGATAGATTACCTACATTTGAAAGACCTCAAGCCACTTTTAGAGTATTCAGGTTGACTGAAAGACAGTATCAGCAGAGAATAAAGATGGAGAGATCTGTACAGCAATATCGGCCGAGGTGGGGATTTTTTATCACAGGCCTTGCTGCTTCGGCATATACATTTGTTGCTGCTAACTCATCAGGAATCTCGCCCTCGGTAAGCTCCAGTCAGCGAACGGTCATGAATATATCAGCAGGTGTTTTAGCTGCGGTATCTATTCTAAATATGAAACCTGTTGGAGAACCGATATTTACCGGAGAAAGCCAACTTATGAGAGAGAGTGGTTTTATTACATTAACGGATACAACTGATTCATTTGGAAGCCAACTTACGAATGTGCAGTTAGCTGATGTTAATATTACTTTTCGTGGAGATACATTGATTTCAGAATCTAATCTTGCTATAAACAATGGTACTCTTGAAATAAATCTGGGATCAATAAATCAGAATATCGAAACGAGTGAAATCGATGATGAATCACAGATCACAATTAACTTGAATTATAGTGATCAAATTGAAAGTTATGATTTACGATTGACAAGTTTTTTACTCCCTCATGTTTCAGTGACTTCACCCATTGCATTGTTGCGAAATGCCCCGGTGATCAACAATCAAAATATTATTACAGAAATTGGTCAGGGGAGTTCACTGCGAATAATCGAGGAGGAGAATGAGTGGTACCGCGTACAGTTTGGCGGATCTGAAGTTTATGTGAGAAAAAGCAATGGGATAAAGGTGTGGAGATCTGATGACCTCTCCGGATCAATGGATGTGTATGAATTTGAGGAAGTGCCTTTTGGTGAAATTGATGTTGAGAATAGTGTTCCCATTTTAAAGTCAAATAATCCGTTGGATAGAGCCATTATACTCACAAATGGTTTCACCGGACATACTGAACCCAGACAATATCTGGACAGAGATCATGATTTAATTAAGTTTTATCTGAGTTCGGCCTTACAACTGGCACAGGATCAGATTTTATATGTTGAAATGGATTCTTTAAATGATTGGAGATCAACACTAAATCAATTTGCAACACAAGACTCTACCTCGTCTCTTTTTGTCTATTTATCGGGTTATGCACATCAATCTCAGTCCAATGAGATTCGACTTTCTCAAGTAGATAATGATGAAGAACCAACAATTATGACCCATTATCTATTGGATGTATTTGAACAAATGAATCCGGATGCCTTCTATCTTTTCACAGATCTTGAATTTGTTCAAAATGAGACAAATAATGGATGGATTGGAGGCAGAAACAGTTCAATACAAGTGCTTATGCAAACTGCAAATGAAATTCTTCGGCGTATGCCAAATTCTGCTCTAATCTATAGTAACAGGCCGGGCCAGGGTTCATCAGTGTATGCAGCAGCAGGGTTGGAGAATAGAAGACACCATATTTTTAATTATTACCTCGCGGATGCAATTAAGAAAAGAAATGTTCGAGTCGCAGATATTGTAAGACATTTGGAAAACAATGTAGACTACACATCAAGAAGATATCATGATCGGCCTCAGGATGTTATCGTATTTGGAAATACCACGCTACAAATCAATCAATAATGATCGGCTGGTTATTCA
>JBBDJK010000148.1:6527-13431 GCA_040879905.1 Balneolaceae bacterium
TTATTCACATCAATTTTTTTGATCTCAGCTCTCGAAATCATGAATGGTGCTGTTGTGTACAGTTCTGTCAATGTATTAACGGTTATGGGTGGGACATTACTGGGTGTGATCCGTTGGAAAGACAGATTTACAAACGCTCAATGGGTAGGGATTTTTCTTACCCTTTTTTCCATTGTTCTACTGATTTTATAACCTTGGATTAGTCATATTTTTTAGTGGGTTGTAATCAATAATCGACAGTGGGGAAATTGACATCAAGATTTATCATATCTTGACAAAACAAATCCAAAAATTGATAAACCTGACATCTTGGTATCATTAAATTTTTAAAGTATTAAAAAATGAGTCAATTAGAGAAAATTCGTAAAAGTGCATCTAAAAAAAATAGGAGAGTGCTTTTTCCGGAGTCTGAATTGGATATCCGTGTTTTAAATGCAGCATCAATATTATTTAATGAAAAACTGGCACATCCTGTATTGATTGGAGATGATGTGAAAATTCATGAACTGGCAAACCAACACGGTTTGAATCTGCCTGATCAGATTGACATTTATACCATGAATAGTGGGAACAATGAAGCAGAAAAATTTCTTTTTTTTAAAGAGAAACTTGCTCATAAAAATCCAACCGATGAAGAGATTCATTTAATGTGTGAAAACCCACTATTTACGGCCGGTTGGCTATTACAGACCGGATATGCTGACTGTGTGGTAGCGGGTTCTGTTGCTTCCACATCTGAAGTAATTATTTCGGCTTTGAGAACTGTAGGAGTAGCAAAGGGCTCGTCACTTGTTTCCAGTTCATTCTTGATGGAAATGCCTGATGGAAGAGTATTCACTTTTGCAGATTGTGCAGTTGTTCCCTATCCGGATTCAGGTCAGCTTGCATCTATCGCATTAGACTCCGGCAGGACTCATCAACTATTGACTGAGAGTGAACCTAAAATTGCATTTTTATCATTTTCAACAAAGGGGAGTGCAAAACATGATGCAGTGAGCCACGTTCAGAAAGCGTTTGACATAGCCCGAAGCAAAAACAGTCATTGGCAAATGGATGGTGAGTTGCAGTTCGATACGGCAGTTATACCGGCTATTGCCGAACGAAAAGCGCCGGATTCAAACCTGAAAGGAGATGCGAATGTGTTTATATTTCCCAATTTGGATGCCGGTAATATTGCCTATAAAATCACTGAACGCCTGGGGGGTGCAACGGCAACCGGTCCCATTTTGCAAGGCCTTAAGAAACCGTTCATGGACCTCTCCAGAGGTTGTTCTATTGAGGATATTGTTAATACAGCATGTGTTAGTGCAGTGCTGAGCTGAGGAATCTTTGATTTCTGTTTACCTGAATAATCCCTGTTTTCAATTCAGATAGATAAATATCTATCGTACAGATAGCTTCTTTCAATTAGATTGTCTGCCAATTAAACCCTTTCTTGATTCGATAAGCAACTTGGGTAGACGATCGATTTTGCTTATATTTACTCATTCTAAATAAGGATGGCTATTTGAGAAATTTTGTTATTTCAGTTTCGTTAAAAAGGTAGTTGAAATGACGACAGAATCGAACGTATAAATGATTAAAAACTGCAGAATATATGAGTGAGACAAAAGCTCTCGAAACGATGATTGGTGAAGATTATAAATATGGCTTCACTACCGATGTAGAATATGAAGATTTTCCTAAAGGAATTAATGAAGATGTTGTTCGTCTGATATCACAGAAGAAGAATGAACCGGAATGGATGACTGAGTTTCGTTTAAAGGCGTATCGATATTGGGTTGAAATGGAAGAACCATCTTGGTTTAATGCCACATATAAAAAACCAAATTTCGACACTCTTCAATACTATTCTGCACCCAAAAAGAAACCGAAGCTGGACAGCCTGGATGATGTAGATCCTAATATCCGGGAGACGTATGAGAAGCTTGGAATTCCACTTGATGAACAGAAAATGCTTTCAGGAGTGGCTGTAGATGCAGTTTTTGACAGTGTTTCGATCTTTACCACATTTAAAGAGAAACTGGCTGAAGCCGGGGTAATTTTTTGCTCGATTTCTGAGGCCATTCAGAATCATCCCGACTTAGTGAAAAAGTATATGGGGTCTGTTGTTCCTGCCAGAGACAACTACTATGCGGCATTAAATTCGGCGGTATTTTCTGATGGTTCTTTCTGTTTTGTTCCCAAAGACACGATTTGTCCGATGGAACTATCGACCTACTTCCGGATCAATAACATGAATTCCGGTCAGTTTGAGAGAACATTGATTATTGCTGAAGAGAATAGCCATGTCAGTTATCTGGAAGGATGTACAGCACCGATGTATGACGAAAATCAACTTCATGCGGCGGTCGTTGAGTTAATTGCTCTCGACAATGCTGAAATTAAATACTCAACGATTCAAAACTGGTATGCCGGTGATGAAAATGGAAAAGGGGGTATTTACAATTTTGTAACCAAAAGGGGTGCTTGCAGAGGTAAAAATTCTAAAATTTCATGGACTCAGCTTGAAACCGGTTCAGCAGTTACTTTAAAATACCCGAGTGTGATTCTTCAAGGTGATAACTCAGTGGGGGAATTTTTCTCAGTGGCGGTTACCAATAGGTATCAACAGGCTGATACAGGTACCAAGATGATTCATATCGGTAAAAACACGAAAAGCACTATTATTTCAAAAGGTATATCAGCCGGTCATTCAAATAACAGTTACAGAGGAGAGGTGAAAATCAGTAAGAAAGCAGATAATGCAAGGAATTATTCACAATGTGATTCTATGCTTATTGGCCAAACTTGTGGCGCACATACGTTCCCATATATTGAATCTGCGAATCCTACAGGTAAGATTGAACATGAGGCTACTACATCCAGAGTTGGTGAAGATCAGATATTTTATCTGCAACAACGGGGAATAAGTGAAGATGATGCCATTTCACTGATCGTTAACGGATTTTGTAAAGAAGTCCTTAAAGAGCTGCCAATGGAGTTTGCAGTTGAAGCGAATAAACTCCTCGGTATTAAATTGGAAGGAAGTGTAGGATAATTGGTTATTGATGAGTGAGTTCAGAAACTTAGTATTAGGCGCAAGAATCTCATGAGTAACCGTCCAAAAGAGCAGTAAGAAAATAAATCAACAATCAAATAAATTTTAAAAACAAAAAACGTGTTAGAACTAAAAGATTTACATGCAGTAGTGGAAGGTGAGGGAATTGAGATCCTGAAAGGAGTTAACCTCACTGTTTCTAAAGGAGAAATTCATGCAATAATGGGACCCAATGGCAGTGGGAAAAGTACATTGGCGAAGGTTGTTGCAGGTCATCCGGAGTATGAGGTGACCAAAGGAGATATTTTATACAATGGTGAAAGTATTCTGGAATTAGATCCTGATGAGAGAGCTCATGCAGGTATTTTTCTGGCTTTCCAATATCCTGTAGAAGTACCGGGGGTGACCAACACGACACTGTTAAGAGAATCGTATAATACAATTGCAGCATCTCGTGGAAGAGAAGAACTTGATCCACTTGAATTTGATGATTACATACGTGAAAAATTGGACTTGGTTGAAATGAACCCGGAATTTCTGGAGAGAAGCGTCAATGCAGGCTTTTCAGGGGGTGAGAAAAAGCGCAATGAAATTTTTCAGATGGCCGTCTTAAAACCGGCACTTTCACTGCTTGATGAAACAGATTCAGGATTGGATATTGATGCTCTTCGAGTCGTTTCAGCTGGAATTAACAAACTACACGGAGAAAATGATACTGTTGTATTGATTACGCACTACCAGCGCCTGTTGAATTATATTATACCTGATTATGTACATGTGATGATTGGAGGCAAGATTGTAAAAACCGGTGGTAAAGAGCTGGCTTTCGAACTTGAAGAGAAAGGCTATGACTGGCTGGAATCACTCGCAACTGTAAATGGAGAGGCAAAATAATGGAACATCCAACCCGGATTGAACCATCTATATTGCATGAACTTTCGATGAGCGTACCGGATTCTAAAGATTCGTTATGGCCTGATATCAAAAAAGATGGAAGGATGGTTCTCGAATCCAATGATCTACCCAACAAAAAAATTGAAGAGTGGAGATTTATAAATCTTAAACCGATAAGCAGAACAGATTTTGTTCATATTGATGAATCCGGGGTACTCCCTGCGACAGATATTGAGAAGTATTTTCTGCCTGAATCGGATCGTAGTCGTTTGGTTTTCATAAACGGCAAATTTCAGGAGAGTTACTCTTCAATTGGTGGGCTGGGTAAAGGGGTAACTGTCGGAAATCTCGCCAATTTCTCTAATGACGGAATTGTAAAGAACTACCTGAATAAACTTTTGAATTACGAGAATGACGTGTTTACCGCATTTAACAACTTAATGTTTGAAGATGGTGCATTTATCCATCTTGAAAAAAATGCAAAAGCGGAGGCACCTATTCAGATTCTGAATCTTTATACAGACGCAGCTAAACCGTATATCGCGACTCCGAGAATGCTTGTGGTAGCTGAAGAAGACTCAGATGTAACGATTATTGAAGAACATATAGGGTTAGCTGATAACAGATATCTGACTATCCCGGTGTGCGAGGTCAAAGTAAAACAGAGAGCTCATATACATCATGTTCGAATTCAACGTGATAGCACAGATGCTTTTCATCTGTCGAGACCCATAACCTATGTAGGGAAAAACTCGGAGTATCATTCATATACGATCACTCTTGGTGCCAAGATCTCCAGAAATGAACCCCGTGTTATTCAGGAGGACGAAGAGGTCGATTTTACTCTGGATGGATTGGTACTCATCGATGGTGATCAGGTTGCCGATACTCATTCTGTGATGGATCATCGATTTTCTTATGCAGAAAGCCATCAACTCCATAAAGTGGTTGTAAATGGCCATGCTCACAGTATATTTAATGGCAAAATATTTGTGAGAAGAGATGCTCAAAAAATTGATTCGTTCCAGGAAAATCGAAATTTACTGCTTTCAAAAGATGGATTGGTCAATACCAAACCACAACTTGAAATCTTTGCTGATGACGTACTCTGTTCACATGGTGCTACGATCGGGCAGCTTGATCCGGAAGAGGTATTTTATCTCCAAAGCCGGGGCATGACCGAAGAGAAAGCAAAAGAGGTTCTGACTTATGCATTTGCACTGGAAACGATTGAAAATGTAAAAGTAGATTCAGTCCATAAATTGCTGATAGAAGAGGTATATCGATACACTAAAGCAAACAGTATGCCCAAAGTACACGCATAATCAATTTACATGAATCAAACGCTTAAAGAGATATCGAAAGTAGATTTTGATAAGATTCGGGGAGACTTTCCGGTTCTGCATCAGGATTTGAATGGACATCCGCTTGTCTATTTGGACAATGCTGCATCCAGCCAGATGCCTTTACAGGTATCTGAGAGGATTGACCATTACCATCGATTTGAGCACTCAAATGTGCACAGGGGCATTCATACATTAAGCCAAAATGCTACAAACTCGTTTGAAGAGGCAAGGACTAAGGTACAGCAACTGATAAATGCATCTGAATCGGATGAAATTGTCTATACGACCGGGACAACCGATTCCATTAATCTGGTAGCCAACAGCTATGGCTTAAAAAATCTATCAGCAGGTGATGAGATCATATTATCTGAAATGGAACATCATGCCAACATCGTTCCATGGCAGATGATCGCTCAAAGAACCGGCGCTGTGATCAAAGTAATTCCGGTTAATGATAGAGGTGAACTGAATCTTGTAGCCTATAAAAAGTTGTTATCGGACCGGACTAAAATAGTGGCAGTTGTTCATGTTTCAAATGCTTTGGGTACTGTAAATCCTGTTAAGGAAATAACAGAGACAGCTCATAATTATGGCGCTGTTGTACTGATTGACGGTGCACAGTCTATACCTCATCAAAAAGTGGATGTTCAGGATATCGGAGCTGATTTTTTTGCATTTTCGGCCCACAAAATGTGTGGTCCAACAGGTTTTGGAATCCTCTATGGCCGCAAATCGTTATTGGAGGAGATGCCACCTTACAGAGGTGGAGGAGATATGATCGACAAAGTGAGTTTTGAGGAGACTACTTACAATAGAGTGCCTTTCCGGTTTGAAGCGGGTACTCCCCCTATTGCGGCGGCGATCGGACTAAGTGAAGCAATTGACTATTTGAACCGCATTGGAATGGATAATATCGCCGACAGAGAACATGAACTTGTTGAGTACATGGTTGATCGGTTAACCGGTATAGATGGGCTTCGCCTGATCGGTGAACCGCGTGTTCGGGTATCACTTGCATCGTTTGTATTTGATGATATACACGCATCAGATGTGGGTACGATATTAGACAAGCAGGGTATAGCCGTACGAACAGGCCATCACTGCGCACAACCAATATTACGCCGGTTTAATGTGCCGGCAACAACACGTGCGTCTTTGTCGTTTTATAATACGAAAGATGACATCGACAGATTAATCGAGGGAATTAAAACAGTAAAATCATTTTTTCATTAAATAACAGAGAATGAACCATGCCAAAAATTAAAGAAATAGAAAGAACACCGAATCCCGATGCAATGCGTTTTGTACTTGCTGAACCATTAACAAATGGTGTAACGAGATCCTTTGAGTCAATATCTGAGGTTGAACATGATGAACTTGCAAAAGCGTTATTCGATATCGAACACGTGATTAATGTCTATTATGTAGATAAATACATCACAGTTACACAGGACGGAAAAGCAGTTTGGTCTGAACTTCTCAGAAAATTAGCCCCGCCCATTCGCGAAGCTGTATCAAATCTGGAATTTGAGGATGACTCGGAGGTTCATGCAACCAAAGAGGTTAGAGATACCGATGATCCAAGACTGATTCAAATTAATCAGCTGTTAGACGAACAGGTACG
>JBBDJK010000149.1:0-5022 GCA_040879905.1 Balneolaceae bacterium
CTTCTTTGATCAAATAGCGTACTGTACCGTTGTTACCCATTTCAATAGCGTCTGAATGGGCTTGATAGTAATCCGATAATAATTCTGCCCTTCGATTTGATGATAAACCAATCATAGCACGTAGTGCAGTGAACTGATTAAAAGCGGCATCTGCCAGTGTACGAACGGTTCCATCGGATAATCGCCATGCAAAACCACGGGATGATCCCTGTTCATACAACATTCCCACTGCTCCCTGATAGGTCATGTAAGAGGTAAAAAATGCCGGATAGAAATAGTTAAACATCTCCCGGTTTGTGTATTCGATATTCTCCCGGTCAAATGCATCTGCATGCGCATTGCCGTACTCCTCAAACCATTTGGTTGTATATTCAGGGAAATGAGGTGAAATGGGATCTGTAGGCGGATCAAAATAGAATTCACGCTCCGAACCCATCTCATGCGCATCCACACCGGCTTGCGGCCTCCAATCCCTCAAAATTGCTGCTCTGTTTCGGGTTTCCGGATGAGTGTGTGCAAACCAATCCCGATTCAGGTCAAAGTAATAATGACTGGTTCTGAATTTGAGCCCATCCCAAGATCTGAAGTCATTAGACCAATCGGCATTATCCGGATTTGCATTTCTTCCACGATGCTGATGATTGAACTGAGCAAAAGCATCCCTGCCATCTGTGTTTATAACCGGATCGGCAATCAGAACCGTATTCTGAAGTTCTTCGAGGGTTTTCGAATCGTTGCCGGTTGTGTAATGTTCAATTGTCAAAAGTACTCCCTCGGTACCGGATAACTCAAAACCGTGTATTGAACCACCTAAATAGAGGATAGCCGGTTGATTTGTGATGATTTGCTCAGCTTCAGATTCCGATGTTGAACGCGCATCATTTAAACGAATGGCATTTCTTCGAATTTCTTCAAGCCGCTGATGATTTTCGGGGGAGGTGATGATGGCTGCCACTTGAAGTTTATGGTCGAAAGTGGTCCCGATTTCCAGAAGTGTTACCCTGTCTGAAGATTCATTGAGATAGTTTAAATAGTCAAGTATTTGATGGCTGAGTGTAATACGTTCCCCTATTTTATGTCCAACGACCTCTTCAAAAGATTTGACTTGAGCAAATGAAGTGGCCGGTAAATAGCATAAAATTATAAGTAAAAGTGATAAAAGTGATAAAAGTGACTTTTTCATACCATTATGTAAATTTTTCCACTGACTGAATTGAGCAGTGTTTTGGTTATCATGAATGCGATTAATGGTAGAATATCAAATTCAGAATTCATAAGAAAGCAGGGTTTAGATTTAGCTTAAACGTTTAAAGTCAGTCAGCACTCAGAATGTTGTTTTAAGAAGTTTATTAGGCCCTTACCCTTTACTGCTTTACTGAAACACCGGAGATTAAGACGTTTAAATACGGTTCAATAACATTATAATGCAATGACCGTTTCAAGTTTGTATATTTAAGGCTTGTTAAATTTTAGTTGCAGTATCTATCTGATTTCATGAAAAAGATTCGAAATTTTTGCATCATTGCACATATTGACCACGGCAAATCCACGCTTGCTGATCGATTATTGGAACGTACCGGTACGATTAGTGAAAGAGAGATGCAAGAACAGGTTTTGGATGATATGGATTTGGAACGGGAAAGGGGGATTACCATTAAGAGCCATGCTATCCGAATGGATTACAAAAGGCCAAATGGTGAATTGTTTACGCTCAACCTAATCGACACACCCGGGCACGTTGATTTCGCGTATGAAGTGTCCAGAGCATTAAAAGCTTGTGAAGGTGCACTGTTAATCGTTGATGCTGCTCAGGGAATTGAAGCCCAAACGATCTCCAATCTTTATCAGGCTATAGATCAGAATCTTGAAATTATTCCGGTTATGAATAAGATCGATCTGCCGGGCGCTGAAATTGAAGGGGTGGGGCAGCAGATTATCGATCTGATTGGTTGTACGTTTGAAGATATATTACAAGTCTCAGGTAAAACAGGTGCTGGAATAAATGAACTTTTGGAAGCCATAGTCGAAAAAATCCCGGGCCCTGAACAGGAAACCGAAAAGCCGTTAAAAGCGCTAATATTTGATTCCATATTCAACACTTACAGAGGCTCAATAGCCTATGTAAGAGTGATGGAAGGAAGCCTGAAAAAAGGAGACCCGATCTATTTTATGGCAACCGATAAGGAGTATTTTGCAGAAGAGATTGGATACCTGAAATTAAAAAGAGAGCCTACTACAGTTTTAGAGGCCGGAGAGGTTGGTTATGTAGTGGGTAGTGTCAAATCACTGCAAGATGCGAAAGTAGGTGATACCATTACCCATCAAAAACGTAAAGCGGATAAAGCCATTGAAGGATACAAGGAAGTCAAACCGATGGTATTCAGTGGAATCTTTCCAACTCAAACAGAAGATTTTGAAGACCTTCGATCCGCACTTGAAAAGTTGCAGTTAAATGATGCATCCCTTTCCTATCAACCGGAGACATCTAAAGCGCTCGGATTTGGATTTAGAGCCGGATTTCTGGGTATGCTCCATATGGAAATCATACAGGAGCGGCTCGACAGAGAATTTAATATCGATATTATTACAACGGTTCCCAACGTTCGATATGAGATCGATAAAGAGGATGGTGGCCGAATTAAAGTTGATAATCCAAGTGAAATGCCGGATGCCGGTAAAATAGATTCCGTTTGGGAACCTTACATTCGCGCAAGTATATTAACTCCTGCCGATTTCATCGGACCCATCATGTCGCTTTGTCAAGAGAGGCGAGGGATCTATGTTAATCAACACTTTATGCAAAATAATCGGGTTGAAATTACTTACGAACTGCCCATGGCAGAGGTGGTTTTTGATTTTTATGATAAATTAAAAAGCGGAACCCGGGGATACGCTTCATTGGATTACGAACTTCTTGAATATCGAAAAGGCGATTTGGTTCGTTTAGATATTCTGTTGAACGGTGAACAGGTTGATGCTCTCTCAAGTATCGCACATCGAAACAAAGCTTATTATCAAGGCCGGAAGGTTTGTGCAAAATTGAAGGAACTTATTCCACGACAGCAGTTCGAAGTAGCAGTACAGGCGGCCATTGGTGCAAGGGTTATCGCCCGTGATACTGTTCGTGCACTACGGAAGGATGTGACTGCCAAATGTTATGGTGGTGATATTACCCGTAAACGAAAACTCATTGAGAAGCAAAAAGAAGGTAAAAAACGGATGAAACAAGTAGGAACTGTTGAAATCCCACAAGAGGCATTTTTGGCTGTTCTTTCAATGGATGAAGATTCTTAAATAAATGTATTTAAAGGATATCTTATGATTTTACGTAAAACTTTTTTTGCAATCATTCTTAGCCTGATGTGGGTATCTGTCAATGCCCAGTTTGCTGACCCGGAAATTCGGAAGGTATCACCGGCAGAGCGATCATCATTTCAGCAACGTTTTGCTGATATCAACTGGACAGGACAGGGTTTATACAACCCAACGACAATCGACCGGATCCCGACGATTGAATTGAGATCACGTTTACAAGCTGTTTTTGGTGATCCAACTCAGACAATAGAAGATCTGATTAACCATAATTTCCGACCGGGAAAAGCGATTCAGTTCGAATACTGGTTTATTGTTGATGGCGACATGCCTTTAATGATACTGGACCTGGATGGCCCTTTTGAGAATGGCCTTGTCTATGTGGGTGCCAGCAGATTTATCGATCTGATGCCTCAAGTTAAAAGAACATTGAACAGACTGTTGATGGGGGATGAAGGGACTCCATCTGACTATACAGATTATTATTTTTCACCTGAAAGGGATCAGTGGTATCTGGTGAAATTTGAAGAGGGTGAGTTTACAACAGATATGATCAATCGTCCCAATTTTTAAAAATAACTTAATAAGATAAAAGCGCGTTGGAACAGAAAAAAAACAGTAAACAGTCAGATTTAAAAGCACGGAAAAAATCTCAACGGAACGTCGAAAATGATACTGCAAAACACTGGGCAAGAGAGTGGCTGGATGCTCTTGTATGGGCAGCCATAGCAGCGATTATTTTACGAACATTTTTCTTCGGTGCCTATAGAATTCCAACTCCAAGTATGGAAAAAACACTTTTGACAGGTGATTTTCTGATTGTTACCAAGCTGGCATACGGCCCCAGAACACCCATGACCCTGTCTGTTCCATTTACGGATATCTACACACCCGGTGTTGATATTCCCTGGTTTCGAATACCGGGCTATTCTGAAATTAAACGGAATGATATTGTGGTTTTTAACTATCCCATTGATATTGCACCTGTTTCTGTCAAAACAAATTATATAAAACGGGCAGTGGGTATACCCGGAGACCAACTCAGTATCACGGATAAGGTTCTAACCGTAAATGGTGAAGAAGCCATTCAATTTGAGACGTTGATGTTTAACCATCGTGTACAGTCGAGAGAACGTATCCGTTTAAGCGCATCAAAAGTACGGGAGGCAGGTGCTGCTATTCTGCAAAGTAATAACAACACCTACATCATGAATATGACTGAGGAAGTTGCCGAAGAGATGAACAATTGGCCGGAGATTGTCAGTGTAGAAAAATTTGTACTTCCGGAGACTTATGATGGTTTCAGCCATCGTGGGTTTAACTTTTCAAGGGGATTTCGTAATCACGACCATATGGCTGATTTTACAGTACCCTATTCAGGCATGGAGGTTGAATTGACAACAGACAACTGGCATCTCTATCAAGATATTTTGGAAAGATATGAACGTATCGATGTCCAAAAAGAGGGTGAACATTTCGTCATCAATGGTGTAGAGACGAATCGATATACCATTCAGAAAGATTATTACTTCATGATGGGGGATAACCGGGATGACAGTGAGGATAGTCGATATTGGGGATTCGTACCCGATGATCATGTGATCGGAAAAGCAGGAATTATCTATTTTTCATGGGATAGTGAGAGGTTTTTGCCAAGGTTTGAGAGATTGATGAATTTGATTCATTAGAAGGCAGAAGGCAGAAGGCAGA
>JBBDJK010000149.1:5122-14844 GCA_040879905.1 Balneolaceae bacterium
ACCGAGGACTGAAAGCTGAAAGCTGATAGCTGAAAACTGAGAACAATCGGAAACAATCTATTAATCCTTGTTCTTTTAAATCACTATTCAACTACTGATCCGCAGCCCATTCGTTCTCAATAAAATCGATGCGACCCGCAATATCCTCCCATTTATTCAAAAGATCAGCCAATTCGGATTTTATGGATTCATACTCAATGGAACTCTTTTTAACCTGATCCGGATCATCGTAAAAGCTTTCCTCACCCATTAAGTCTTCTATTTCAGCTTTTCGAGATTCATTCTTTTCAATCTCCGATTCGACTCTGTTTAATCGATTCTGAAGTGGTTTTAGCTTTTTAGAAAGTTCATTTCGTTTTTCAGCCTCCATCCGACGCTGTTCTTTTCGGCTGAAACCGTTTGACTGTGATGATCGGACATCCACTTTTTTATCCATTTCATCCGACTCCTCTCTTCTTTTTTTATCCAGATAATAACTTACATTTCCAAGCCATGTTTTTAAATAGCCGGGTTGTATCTCAAGGGTCTTGTTTACGACCGGATCCAGAAAATCCCGATCATGTGAAACAATCATCAGAGTCCCTTCAAACTGTTGAAGTGCCTGCTGAAGGATACTTTTGGATTGCATGTCAAGATGGTTTGTAGGCTCATCAAATATGAGAAAATTACCCGGATTTAGAAGCATTTTAGCCAATGCAAGTCTGCTTTTTTCTCCCCCGGAAAGAACCCCCACTTTTTTAAAAACGTCGTCACCGATAAAAAGAAAACAACCCAATATGGTACGGAGGCGAGTTTCAGACTCGCGCGATCCGGCAAGTCTCATCTCATCAAGTGCACTATTTTGAGGATTCAGCTCTTCTGCCTGATGCTGGGCAAAATATCCTGCATTTACATTGGTTCCTACATTTCGCGATCCGGATGTGACAGACTCATGGCCGGCAAGTATACGTATCAAGGTTGATTTTCCGGCGCCATTCGGTCCGACAACGGCTATTTTATCCCCTCTTTCAACTTCGTAGTCTATGCCATTAAATACCGTTAAATCGCCGTACTTTTTCACCATATTTTGGAGAGATAGAACGATCTGTCCGGAACGCTCAGGAGGAGGGAAACGGAACGATATTTCAGAATTATCCTCTTCAAATGAGATTCTGTCCAGTTTCTCAAGCTGTTTAATGCGACTCTGAACCTGCTTGGCTTTGGTTGCTTTTGCCCGGAAGCGGTCAATAAAATCCTGAGTCTGCTTAATTTCCCTTTGCTGATTATCATACTGCTTTTTTAGCATCTCCAACTCTTCAGCAAATTTTTTCTCATAAAAAGAATAATTGCCGGAATAATCGAAAAGATCACCTTTTTGAAGTGCAAGGGTTCGGTTTGTGACAGTATTCAGGAATGATTTATCGTGAGATACCAATATGACGGCACCCTCATACTGAATCAAAAATTGTTCAATCCACTGGAGTGACTCTATATCAAGGTGGTTTGTGGGCTCATCCAGCAGTAGGTAAGTCGGATTTATCAACAATAGCTTTGCCAATGCAACCCGCATGAGCCATCCGCCACTGAACTCTGTCGTGGGCCGTGATAGGTCATCTTCAGAAAAACCAAGCCCCTTCAGGATTCTGACAATATCTGACTTGATCGAGTAGGCTCCTAAATCTTCCAGTTGATGCTGGATGGTTCCAAAATAATTCAATGCTTCATGATGTTCTTCACTTTTTGGATCGAGTTTTTCCAGTTTCTTTTGAAGTTTCTCTTGCTCATCTCTTAGTTTCAGAATGGTTTCATAAACACGTTCCACCTCTTCGAAGACAGTCAGATTGGGATCCGGGTCCACACCATCCTGAGGCAGATATCCAACGGTTGCACGATTACTCATTTTTATATGGCCTGAATCAGCCTGTTGTTGGCCGGCTATGATTTTGAGCAGAGTAGATTTACCCGCTCCGTTAGGCCCAACCAGTCCAATCCGCTCTCCGGGATTGATCGTTGTTGAAATCGAATCAAATAAGGGGCGTTCTCCAAAAAAGAGTGTTATGCTGTCAATTTGAAGCATTTGAAGGTTTTATGAACAGTTATTATTATGGATTTCAAAATAGCGATCATTCACGAGTAGTCACAGCATTAAGAGAGAAATGTCTGGGTTTAATTTTTTCACCTTTTTTTAAATGCGACTTCACTGTGGATTCTTTAAATTGAGGCTTGTTGTTATTCGGCTGAACCGTATTTTCGATCCATTGATACCCTATGATCACATTTAAAAAAAACGACATTCGTTTAAAGATTGTAACCTTTTTATTTATCCCGGTACTGTTTATTGCATGCCAGCAAGGGTTGCAACAACCGGTCCATCAGTATACATTAAATAATCCGGGCGAAACCGGCAGCCGTTACCCGTATCTGTTTAAGGATAATTCAGGAACACTATTTATGAGTTGGATCATGAATATTGATGAGGGAATTTTCGCTTTGCAGTATTCATCATATAAAGACAGTAGTTGGTCAGTTGTTCAAACTGTGAAAGTTGGAACTAACTTTTTTGTGAACTGGGCTGATTTTCCATCAATTGTTGGATCCGATGGTGAAGCAAAAGCTGTACAATGGCTGAAAAAAATTGAAGGGGGTCCTTATGCATATAATGTACAAATCAGTTTTCCGGATGAAGATACGGGCCGGTGGGAGAGAGAGGTGACACCTCATCTGGATGGGACACCGACTGAACATGGGTTTGTGAGTATGCAACCTCTTGATGATGACCGGGTATTGGCTGTGTGGCTGGATGGTCGTGAAACGGATGGAAGAGCACATGATGAATATGACGATTTTTCTAAATCGATGACATTACGGTCAGCCGAAGTTTCTTCGGATGGAGAAATCGTCAGAAACAGGATTATTGATAGTAGCGTATGTGATTGTTGCCAAACAGATATGATTGAATCCGGTGGTGATTATTTGGTTGTCTACCGAGACAGGACCGAGGAGGAGATACGGGATATCAATATCAGCCGATATTCTACAGATTCAGGTGATTGGAATGAACCGGTGAAGGTGTATGATGACGGATGGACTATTCAGGGTTGCCCGGTCAACGGCCCGCGTATTGTTGCAGAAGGAAACAGTGTTGCGGTTGTTTGGTATACAGGAGCCGATGATCAGAGTGGTGTGAAGTTGGCAAGATCATTTGATGGAGGTCGCACTTTCCAGGAGCCGATTCTTGTGGCCGGTGAGGGAGCCCTTGGAAGAACGGACGTTCTCATGGATCATGAGGGAAGATTGTTCGTAAGCTGGTTACAAAAAGTAGGAGAAGCCGGTCATGTGATGTTACAAGAGTTCAGGCCGGATGGTGAACCGTCTGATGCAATCACGGTTGGTATTACTTCCGTATCCAGAAGCAGTGGTTTCCCACGAATCGCACAATCAGGGGAAGATATCATTGTAGCGTGGACTCAGACAGAACCGCTGTTAAGAGTGCGAACAGCCCGGATTCCAATTTGAAATGGTAGTCCTAATCAACAGCTCAAAAATATCCACATTTAATATTCAATTTTCAATTAATTCAAACAAAAAAGACATGAATTCCAGATCAAAATTATCCATTTTAATCATTCTATTCTCTTCCCTGATTATCGGGTTCGGTTCAATATCATTATCAGCCCAAACTCAGACAGACGATCGAAGTCAATATGTAGAACAAGCGATCGACATATTGGAAAGTGTTCCGCTTTTCGATGGCCATAATGACGTACCCTATCAATACCGCAATCGGGTCGGGTATAAATTTTCTGAACTCGATTTTTACGATACTACTCATTTGGACAGTCCAATGCATACGGATATCCCGCGATTACGTGGGGGCAGGGTGGGTGCACAATGGTGGTCTGTTTATGTATCAGCAAATATACCGGAGGATGAAGCCGTAAAGCAGACTATCGAGCAGATCGATTTTGTACATCGGTTGGTCGATCTGTATCCGGATCATTTTGAATTGGCTTTGACTGCAGATGATGTTGAACGGATTTTTGAATCGGGTAAAATTGCCTCACTGATTGGAATGGAAGGTGGGCACTCGATCGCCAACTCATTAGCTGTTTTGAGAAACATGTATAACTTGGGGGCACGATATATGACCCTTACCCACAGCCGTACACTTGATTGGGCAGATGCTGCAGGCGACAATCCCCAACATGATGGCCTAACAGAATTTGGGGAGGAGGTAATCCGGGAAATGAACCGGCTGGGAATGTTGGTAGACCTCTCACATACCACTCCGGCAACGATGAAAGATGCGCTTCAGATTACCGAATCGCCTGTGATGTTCTCTCATTCCAATACAAGGTCACTGTCAGGCCACCCCCGGAATGTACCGGACGATGTCTTGCATCTGACCCGTGAAAATAATGGAATTGTCATGGTTACCTTTGTTGAATCATTTACTTCTGAGGAGTTAAGGGTATACTATGCGGAAAGATCTGCTTATCAGCGTAAAATGGAAGTTCTTTATCCGGGTCAGCCTGACAGTATATCTGCATATATGCAATCTTGGAATTCAGAGCATAAGGCCCCCAAATCAACACTTGAACAGGTAGCAGACCATATTGATCACATTCGTGATCTGATCGGAGTAGATTATATCGGGATTGGTGGAGATTACGATGGAGTATCCTCACTACCAATCGGCCTGGAAGATGTATCAATGTATCCGGAACTATTTGCTGAACTATTAGCAAGAGGTTATTCGGAAGAGGATCTGCGGAAAATTGCAGGTTTGAATATGCTTCGGGTGATGAGAGGAGCCGAAGAGGTGTCAAAACGATTAAGGATAGAAAGGTCTCCATCAGAAATGCTAATCACCGATTTTGATTGATAATGGGCTGCTTTTTAACGTCAGTTCGAATCTACTGTGTCGGGTTCAACCGGATGTAAAACAGAATCGGGTTCTGCCGGAATTCGAGTAGAATCGGTCTCGAAATCGGGGAAATAATCTTCATCATAATCGATTGGATACAACTCATCGGGAAAAGGAGTTAATGTATCTGATCGGGTAGAGTCAGGTTCCGCCATGGGCCGATATCGATTGCCGGTGAGCTGTGTCATTTGAGTTAAAACCCATTCAATCCGTTCAGTGGCATAGGGACCGGGTGAAGCCACCTGCATTCGTTTTGGGCTTGGAAGCACAACGGCCAACTGTGCCGACATACGAGGATTTAATTGTTCCGCTGACAACCCAAAATAGTCATGTGCCGCTTTACCGGCGCCAAATACACCGGGTCCGAACTCTGCTATATTGAGATATATTTCAAGTATTCTCTCTTTTGGTAAAAACAGTTCAATAAGTATTGTGATACCCGCTTCGATCCCTTTCCGTATGTATGACTGGGCAGGCCACAGATAAAGATTTTTTACCACCTGTTGACTGATTGTACTCGCACCTCTGACTCGTCCACCATCACCCCTTTGCTCCATCACCTTTCGTATTGACTCCGTATCAAATCCTCTGTGATCCATAAAAAGTTGATCTTCGGATGCAATGACAGCCCATTTCAGATGCTCCGGTATTTGATCACCGGATACCCACCAATCACGTAAATTGTAACGTTCAGCTTCTATTGACTGCCAATTTTCTAATAGTGTAAAAGCAGTAAATGAAGGGTTTACCCATCTTAGCGAGAGCACTGAAATACATAGCAACAAGAATATGATGGCTAATGAGATACATAGATAACGGCAAATCAGCCAGAACCGCCGACCCATTTCAGGTTGATCGTCAGCATTATTACTGTGAATATGATCTTCGCTTAACATCTGTTAATCTTGTTACAATCCTGAACGTTTAGGTTATTTTCAGTGAATCAATGGCAGCGGGCAATCGATAGCAGCCGCCATTGCACGAACCCATTTAATTTCGGCTCGATTCGTTTTGCCATCCTGTGCTATGGCATGAAGTGCAGCATTCAGAAAGGATTTTTTTACGGAACCGGTACTTTTACCAAGTTCATCAAGTGCACTGTCAATAGTATCAAACGTGCACATTGATTTAGGTTGTAAACTGAGCTCTTCAGGAATATTTTCACCAAATGTAACTATAGCAGCTTGCCAGGAATCTTCAGGATTACTGTCCGATTCATGAGCGATGGCTGATAGTAACCATGATAGTTCAAGTCCTAAATTCTTAATTCCCTTATGAACCCGTTCCGGATCCGTTTTTTTAATGAATTGAGTTTCGACCTGATGAGTGATAATCTTTTCAAGTGCGTATTCAAAAAGTGATACTTTACCATCAGCGGCTATCAGTTTTGAAATCGTTGATCGAAAGAGATTAAATTGAGATTCGCTCAACTCTTTTAATGCCGGAATAACCAGTTCTATGATGGGTAATTTCCAATCAGGATCCAGCTGATTCAAGTGCTCTTTAATGGATAGTACGGAGAACTCAACCTCAGGGCCACAGAGCTCTTTGATCTGTTCAACTTGTTCTGTTTCAATCTCAATGTCGCCCGAAAGGAGCATTGCAAAGACAATGGCCTGTGCACTTAGTGGTTCATGAATGGCACTTCTGACCGGATCTGGCAGAGAAGATATTATTTTACCCGCCTGAGATAAGTTTTGTGTATTTAATGTGCCGATGGCTGCCAGAATCCATTTTGGGTCAAGATGGTCGCTATCGTCATCTTGATCATCATTTAGTTCAATAACCGGGCTGAATGTTTTGGATTGACGCAATACATCTTCACGTTGAAGTGCAGAACCTAACGATTGAATCCGTTTGTCTATTGGAGGATGAGTGGCAAAAAGGCTATCGAGTCCCGATCTGAAACTACTTGAGAAAAAGAGGTGGCTCATCTCCATAGCGTGTGGATCTTTGAGGGTCTGTTCTTCTACGGATGCAGCGATCTTATGAAGAGCACCGGCCAGTCCATCCGGATTCCGGGTATATTGTACTGCTGATGCATCTGCCAGATATTCTCTTTGTCGTGATACGGCAGATTGTATGATGCGTCCAAATAGCATCCCGATATAGCCTATCACTAAAAGTGCAATTCCGAATAAGATAATTCCACTCTGGTTCTTATTTTTGCCGGAAGATCCAATTCTGGAATAAGCACCGCTTCTCATAATCATTAAACCCAACAGATGGATCAATAATATTCCATTTAAAATACCAATCAGCCGGATGTTGATTCGCATATCACCATTAAAAATATGACTGAATTCATGAGCTATAACACCTTGTAACTCGTCCCGGTTCAGTTGATCCAGTGTTCCGCGGGTCACGCCGACTGCCGCATCGCGAATACTGTATCCTGCAGCAAATGCATTGATGGATGGTTCTTTATCTAAAATATAGATATCCGGAACCGGTATACCGGATGCGATCGACATCTCTTCAACAACATTGATCAATCTTATCTCTTTCATTTCAGTGGTTGACATGCTGACCTTTCTTCCACCCAGCATTTCCGCTACTGCTGAACCTCCTTTTCTTAGTTGATATACCCTGAAAAAAGTGCCGATTGCAATAATTGTACATGTGATAAAACTCACACCGATAAACAGTTCAGGAATCCAAATAGAAATTCCGCTTGCATCTCCGGCAGCGGCAAAAATAAAGAGTGAGACCAGATAGACCGAAATAACCAAAGCAACAATGGCTATGATATAGATCAAGATCAATTTACGGGTGGTACTTTTGGTGCGATCCTGAGCGGAGAAAAAATCCATTATGTTTTACTCCAATTTAGAAAGAAACTTTAGGCACCTGACGTTCTTCATCAGGTGATTCTAATTCAAACTGTGAAGCCCAGGCAAAACCAAACATATTTGCGAAGAGGATATTTGGAAACTTTTCCCTGGCTGTGTTGTAATACATAACCGAATCATTAAACGCTTGACGGGCAAAAGAGATTTTGTTCTCAGTACTGGTTAACTCTTCGGTTAATTGCATCATATTTTGATTGGCTTTCAAGTCCGGATATCGTTCTGATAATGCAAAGAAACGGCCTAAAGCACCTGATAACGCCTGCTCGGAACCGGCCAGTTTATTGAGCGCAGACGGATCGGCCGGATTATCAGCAACACTCTTTTCAACTTGTTGTGCCTGATTACGTGCCTGAATCACTGCTTCCAGTGTTTCCCTCTCGTGTTTCATATAACCTTTTGCCGTTTCAACGAGATTGGGAATGAGGTCGTATCTGCGCTTTAATTGTACATCGATTTGAGAAAAACTGTTTTTGAATCGGTTCCGAAGCGCAACCAATTTGTTATAAATAGATACCGGCCAAATGACCAATACGGCTATTATTACAAAAATAATGATAATTGTTGTTGTCATGACGTAAGGTATTGGTTAAAAAGGAAATAGAATATATACAAATATACAATAGTGATACGGCTCTTACTATAGAAAGATTCATCTTTAACTGTTGAATTGAATCAATTGCTGATTCATAAAATCCGCAATCAGGTTGTAGATTCATTAAGAGAATTCATCTGAATAAAGAGCTTTTACCCGTTCCCTCAAATTAAATCCACTACCCATAACTTCACCGTAAGCACCGGCACTACGAATAGCAACAAGATCACCTCTTTCCAATTCCGGAAGTTCGATCCCTCGTCTGAATGTATCAGAAGATTCACAGATAGGTCCTACAACATCATACGTTTTTAGTGGTTTTTCACTATTTAATACATCTATTCGATGTGATGCCTGATAAAGAGCCGGTCGTATCAATTCGGTCATACCGGCATCTATGACTGCAAATTGAGTGGTGAATCCTTCTTTAATAAACAAAACCCTTGAAACCAAACTGCCACATTGGCCAACGATACTTCTGCCCAGTTCAAAATGGATCTGTTGACCCTGACGAATTTCCAATTTCCGGTCAAATACCCCAAAAAAAGCTTTAAAATCCGGGATACTGTTTTTATCAGGATCTTCGTAATCGATTCCATATCCTCCTCCAAGATTCAGATGAGGTAGTTCGTAACCTTTCTGCTCAAATATATTTTGGAGGTCATTTACTTTCTCGCAAAGTTGATCATACGGTTTCAGATCGGTAATCTGAGATCCAATATGGAAATGAATTCCGTTCAGCCGTACCGATTTCAGTTGAGGCAGCCGTTCAAAGAGAACAGGCAGTTTATCGGTTGTAATACCAAATTTATTTTCATTTAAACCGGTAGTAATATATTTGTGAGTTTTTGCCTCAACATTTGGATTGATCCGAATGGCGACACGTGCTACCCTACCCTTTTGGGAGGCAATATCATTCAGAACAGTAAGTTCTTGAATCGATTCGCAATTAAATGAATAGATATCATGATCTAAACCTAACTCGATCTCAGCATCTGTTTTCCCTACACCCGCAAAGGCAATTTGTTCTGGATTGAAACCTGACTCAATAGCCCGTTCAATTTCGCCACCGCTTACACAATCGATACCCAGTCCGGCTTTTCGGATTTTCTCCAGAATTTTGAAATTGAAATTGGCTTTAATCGCATAATGAACATAATGCCCCTTAGAGAGGCCATGTTTCTTTATCTGATCAAGTGTACGATCTAACAAATCCAGGTCGTAGTAGTAGAATGGGGTCTTTATCGTTTTAAAATGGTTTATCAGTTCGGTTTTGAACATTCCTGTAATTTGTGGAGTATCTCCGATTGGTTTATTGATTGCTAAAAGCAGAATATAATGTCATTCAGGTCGTAAAGGTACAAAGATATTC
>JBBDJK010000149.1:14944-73120 GCA_040879905.1 Balneolaceae bacterium
GATTGCTAAAAGCAGAATATAATGTCATTCAGGTCGTAAAGGTACAAAGATATTCACTTATAGAATGTGAGTATTTCCTCCGGGAGGTTCGGCCAACCAATAAAAGGGATTGTCAAATTGCGCATCGACTGTCTGAATAGAAACTGAAAAGGGTGTGCAAAAAGATCCAATCTGATTGAAAATTACATGAAATGGGAGTTGGACTCACCGTTTTAAAAAAGAGTTCTGATTAGTGAAAAGTAAATGACAACCAATTTTAAAGATATTCGTAAGATTTGAGAGATTTTAGTATCATTTAAAATACTGGTTTACGTATTTGATGAACATTCAATGATAAACTCTTCAGATGTGAATACCATCGGAACAGATATTTTTCGAATCATAAGCATCGCATTTGTAATGATGGCGACTGTTTTGTTTTGGGGTTGTCGATCTACAGAAATGTCTGCATTGGAAGAGTTGGATAGGGGTTATTACCAAAATCATGCACTGTCACTACATGTCAGAAACCAGGTGAAGAATAGTTTTGATGCTGTTCGGCGAATTCACAGCAGTATCATTTATCGGACGTATCAAATCAGTGAAAATGGAGTTGAACTGCCTACTCAGTCGGCAATTAGACATTTGGACCTGGAACAGATTTCATCAAATATAACAGTAGACACTCACACGAGCGCAGGTACTGCCGTTGTCGTTTCAATTGTAAACCGAAGGGCATTAATGCTTACTGCAGCGCATGTGGTTTCCTATCCGGATACGGTTTTCCACTTCACCGGAGATAAAAACTGGCAGGGAGAAAGTACTGTTTACGCTGTCTCTGTAACACAATCAAAAAGTCAATTTGTGTTTACTGATAAGGGTATTGAATCAATTGAAATTTTGGCCAGTGACAGCAGAAGGGATCTCGCACTGATGAGTACCCTTTCAGATATCTCAGATACCGACCTGAAAAATTTAACGATTCCAATAGGCGATCCAAACCGACTGGATTGGACGGATGTCGTGTATGCAGTCGGTTATCCACGAGGTGTACAGATGGTCACGCGGGGTATTGCAAGCATTAGTGACCACCCTATCCGAAGAATCACCGTGGATCTTTCCATGAACCGTGGTTTCAGTGGCGGGCCTTTGTTTGCAATTAGGAATGATGGATCCGGATTGGAGTGGGTTGGAACTGTGACATCTGCATTGGGAGAGAGGGAGGTATATCTTTCACCTGAATCGCTGCCTAATGATGAGTACTCTTCCACAATTCCCTATGAGGGTGCACTGTATGTTAAAAATTCACCCAGAATCTTCTATGGAATTACCAATGCAGTAGGTTTGAATGAAGCACAAGATTTTTTTGATGAAAACAGGGGAATATTTCGATCAAAAGGATTTTCAATCAATCCATTTAGATAAAAAAAGATTGCTTTGAAAGGTGTTAAGAATCGGATTATTAAACATTATCGGTTATTCGATCTCACCGAAACCTCCTCCACCCGGTGTCTCTATGATAAAGCGGTCACCTTCATTTAATTCGACACCATCTATCCAGTTCAATTTTTTCTTTGATCCGTTTTTGGTCTCTATCCACTGTTTTCCACACAAACCTTTAGATCCGCCTTTCATGCCATAAGGCGGTGTGATTCTATGTTGAGTTAACACAGAAAGTGTTACGGGTTCAAGAAAAGTCATTTCCCGAATCAGGCCATCCCCTCCCTTCCATTTTCCGGAACCTCCTGAGTTCATACGGATTTCATAACGATCCAGTCTCACCGGATAACGATACTCCAGAATTTCAGGGTCGGCAGCCAGGGTATTGGTCATATGCTGATGTACAGCATCAGCTCCATTAAATCCCAAACCGGCACCGGTACCTCCGGCAATCGTTTCATAATAACCAAACCGTTTATTCCCAAAAAGCACATTATTCATGGTTCCATAACTACAGCCGGTCAGTTCAAAAGCTTTTAAAAGGGTGTCGGTCAGGCGTTGGCTGGTTTCAATATTCCCTCCAACTACGGCCGGACACTCCCCTGGATCATCCGGGAATTCCGGATTCAGCAATCCTTTTGGAATGGTAATGTCGACCGGGTCTAACAAACCGTCGTTTAGAGGAAGAGGGTCGTTGATTAATAATCGAAGCACATACATGATCACACTTCTTACGATCGACGGGTTCGCATTTAAATTTCCCGGGTGGGTATCTGCACTTCCGGTAAAATCTATTTTCAACCGGTTTTTGTTAAGAGAACAATTTACCTTCAGAAGGGAGCCGTCATCCATTCTTTCTTCGGCGCTGTAGAACCCATTAGGAATCTTTGATAAAGTGTATTTTAACCTGTTTGAAGCGTATTTCCTCAATTCTTTCATTTGATGGATAGTCTCATCCGTGCCATATAGAGTTGCCAGATCGATCATTCCGGATGCGCCACGGTGATTTGCGGATACAGCAGCCCTCAGATCGGCCATATTTTCATCCGGTAATCGGGAAGGCCAGGGATCTTTTTTCAACATAGATTCAATAATGTCCCAATTAAACACCCCCCTTTTAGCAAGAAACATGGGGGGGATAATCACACCTTCTTCAGCTAAGTTAGAAGCATCCGGTGGCATCGATCCCGGATTTTTACCCCCTATTTCAGCATGGTGAGCACGGCTGGCGGTAAACCCAATTCGTATTCCATTAAAAAAAACGGGTGTAATTACAGTAATATCGGGCAAATGTGAACCACCAAATGCGGGATGGTTGGTTATTAAAATATCCCCATCTTCTATTTTAAGGGTATCATGGGGGAGATCCGTTCCAATCAGTTTTGATGGGTTTGAATGGATGGTTTCAAGAACTGTTCGTACACAGGTTCCCATAGCTCCCAAATGGACCGGAATATGCGGTGCGTTGACGACCAAATAACCATTGGGATCGAGTATTGCACATGAATAATCGAGTCGTTCTTTTATGTTCACTGAGATTGCTGTTTTTCTTAACATTTCACCCATCTGATCCGCAATCGACCGGAAACGATTGGTAAATAATTGAAGTAACACCGCCTCGGATTCAGTGGTATGTGATGAATGTGATCCTGAATGGCGAACTGCTTTTTTGATCTCTTTGTTATTGTCTTTCGGTTTGGAGATTTGCTCCATCAACCAGGTTCCATCGGATAGTAACTTTCCTTTCCATCCGGGCTCAATAATTGAGGTACTGTACGGATATAAAATTAATACCGGCCCAGTAAGCTGTGTCTCTTTATCAAGATCATTATACATAAATATGGGTGCATTCAAGTACTTATTATGTGATAGAAAATGTGTATGAGAGTGGGTTTTATGATGATTGATGTGATCTCCAGGGCTCTTTTTCCCCACTAAAGAAGGATCAACATTGTTAACAGTACATTCAGTTGTTTGATCTGTCTCACGGGCAATCACCCTTATTGACTCAATTTCGATCGGACGATTATCGATCCAGTGACCAAACTGTCCGGTATACATTTTTTTAAAGGTGTTATCCAGATTAGATTGTGGGATCCAATTTAATTCAAGACAACTCTCCTGACCAAAAAAACGCATGAATATAAACCGATCTGTTTTGATCGCATTCAGATTTTCAACACCTTGTGAATCTAAGGCTTTAAGAGCTTTTTCTTCCAGATCTTGAAATATTTTGGGAAGGTTCAGGGTTGGGTCATCTATCTTTTTAAGGACTTGTAAACTGTGGATCTCTTCAGTTTTTGCTTGTTGTAATCCATACGCACTTAACAGGCCTGCATCCGATGGAACCAACACAGATTTGATCCCTAATTTTTGTGATACTGCAAGTGCATGTTGTGCGCCGGCTCCTCCGAAAGCGACCATAATATATTCTTTTGGGTCGAATCCTTTTTGTATGGATATCTTCTGAACGGCCTGAGCCATCCGTTCATTGGCAATATTCAGAAATCCGTTCAGCACCTCCTCGCGGTTCAACGGATCTTTCCGGTTTTCATTAATGCGTTTTAAAAGAAGAGTTAGTTCATTTTCAGCCGCTTCCAAATTGATGCTTATTTGAAAATTGGATGGATGCAGCCGGCCACTTAACAGATTGACATCGGTGATGGTTAAAGGTCCACCGCGATCGTAACAGGCAGGGCCGGGAATTGCGCCTGCACTTTGTGGGCCAACTGTAAGGCTTTGCCCGTCATACTCACAGATAGAACCACCCCCGGCGGCTACAGTTTCGATATCAATTGCCGGCGCAGCAAGAGTAGCGTCACCAACAGTGTGTTCATAGAGATAATCCATTTTTCCATCAAATCGTGCGACATCTGTACTGGTACCACCCATATCGAATGTGATCACTTTTGAGTAATCCGGAGAAACTCTTTTAGCAATGGAAATTGCTCCAATAACGCCACCTGCCGGACCACTGAAAAGCCCATCTTTGGGTGTGTAATGAGAAGCTTTTACAAGCGATCCTGCACTGCTCATAATCTGTAAGGATTCATTCCCGGAAAGAGATGATATGCGATTCAGATACCGTTGCATCGGGGATGATAGATAAGCGTTCACGTCCGCGGTTATGGCTCTTTGGACAAATTTTATAGTGGGATTTAATTTTGAAGATCGACTTACATTTATTTGATCCATTCCCAGATCTGCCAGCATTTTTTCAATTTGTAATTCATGATCCGGGTTCAGATAACTGTGCATCAGGCAGATAGCGACTGCATCGAACTCATGTAGAATGGGTTCGATGCGATTTTTGATAACATTCAAATCAAGTTTTCTAAGAATCTTCCCGGTTGCATCCAGCCGTTCCGGTACTTCAATCATTTGATGATAAAACGGTTCAGGTTTTTGAATATTTAAACAAAAAAGATCGGGACGTTGTTGGTTTTTGATTTTTAAAAGATCCTTATACCCTTCAGTAATCAAAAAGAGAGTCTTCCCTCCACGACGTTCTAAAAGAGCATTGGTGCCTTTTGTAGTGGATAATCTCATGCGGATAAAAGGTAGTGGCTCGTCTAATCTGCAATCAGTGATAATACGCGTGGCGAGTATGGGTGCCTCTTCAGGACTCACGATTTCAAAAGGAATCGGAATATCCGGATTTTTTAAATGTTCAAGTTTCCGGTCCAGCGTAATTGTGTTCGTTTGTTCGTCATGTTGAATGATTGTACTCAACTCACTGTTTCGATTTAGAAGCTTGAATTTGTAACCTGTATAAAAGTTTTTTTTAAGTTCGAATCCGGTTTTAATTTGAAACCGTGTCTCACTTTCTGTATTGGTGATCAACCCGCGTATTGTACTGTTACTGAGTACCTTGCATCGTTTTGTTGAGCCATTGGGCGTAATTGCTAAGCAGTCTGTAAAGGTACCGCCGGTATCTATATAAATTTTGGTTGGAGCGGAATATTGAGGGGTTTTCATTATTTTGGCAGTCATCCAATAAGTATGTTGAACAAGAGAGATTAAGTTCGCAATCTATGTTTATGATCGATAAATGGAAAGGTTTGGATCATTTAGGATGAATATTGAGATCCCCAGACAGATGTTTAGTCATATTTTGATGAAAATCCGAAAACATATTTTAATTAAGTAATATATTTTTTGATGAACGACAGATTTCATTTCCCACTGCCTTTTGAAGATCCGGTTCTGATCTTTGCTTTGGTGATGCTGATTATCTTATTGGCGCCCATGATATTTAAGAAATTAAAAATCCCGGGCCTGGTTGGATTGATCTTGGCAGGTACGGTTGTAGGCCCCGGGTTACTGGGTTTGATAGAGAGAGATTTTACGATTGAACTGCTTGGAACAGTAGGATTGTTATATTTGATGTTTATGGCCGGTTTATCGATCGATCTAAACCGGTTTGAAAAATTAAGAGGTAAAAGTTTAGGGTTTGGGACAATATCATTTCTAATCCCGCAAATGGCGGCTGTATATGTAGGGACACAAGTATTAGGTTACTCATTTTCTACATCACTGTTATTAGGCTCAATTGTAGGATCGCATACTCTTCTCGCATATCCGATCGCAGAGAGATTGGGTATTACCAAAAATATGGGCGTTACCATGTCGATGGGAGGGACTTTGGTTACAGATTCACTCTCATTGGGTGTATTGGCAGTTGTTGCCGGTTCAGTAGGTGAAAATTTAGGTACGGGGTATTGGATCGGTTTTGGTACATCTGTTTTGATATTTGTAACGGCTGCCATCATCATTTTACCCAGGTTAGGGTCATGGTTTTTCAGAAATATTCGGTTTGATAACAATATCGATTTTGTGTTTATGGTAGCCGTTCTGTTTACGACAGCATTTTTTGCTGAATTGGCCGGATTGGCATCTATAATCGGGGCTTTTATGGCAGGCCTTTTACTGAATCGGTTAGTACCCGGCAGCAGTACTTTAATGAGCCGAATTCATTTTGTCGGAAATGCGCTATTTATTCCATTCTTTTTGATATCGGTGGGTATGCTTGTTGATGTGCAGGTATTGGGAAGCCTGAATGTCTGGATTATTGCGATCATATTCAGTTTATTGGTCTTTTTTGGAAAAGGGATTGCATCATTTATTGTTACATATATGTTCAAGTTCTCGAGTGCGGAGGGTTTGGTTATTTATGGGTTAACAACACCTCAATCTGCCGCCACACTGGCAGTCACACTTGTTGGTTTTGAATTAGGTTTTTTTGACACTACAGCGGTAAATGCGGTTGTGATCATGATCCTGATCACATGCCTCGTTGGCCCATGGCTGGTTGAGAAGTACGGTAGGGTAGTTGCCATTCAAGAGGACGAAAAGCCCTATGAACCATCTGATGCACCCCAAAGGATTTTAGTACCCCTTGCCAATCCGGAAACATCAGATGCGTTGATGGATATCGCTTTTATGGTCAGGGATGCAAAATATGATCAACCAATCAACCCACTCACAGTTTCCAGGGGTGGAGCTGACGTGGAAGCTCAGGTAGCAAAAGGGGAAAAAATGCTGAGTCATGCGGTTGTACATGCAGCTGCAGCAAATGTGCCTGTCAATCCTGTGACGAGGGTAGATATGAATATCTCTAAAGGGATCGCGCGAGCAGTCAGCGAAATGAGAATCACCAATATCATCATTGGCTGGAATGGACAGGTTTCAGCAAAAAGAGCGGTATTTGGCACCATTTTAGATCAGTTATTAAAAGAAACCGATGAGATGGTTATGGTCTGTAAGATTGATAAACCGGTTAATACGTTCAATCGAGTGGTTGTTGCCATTCCTCCATATGGAGCACTTGAAAATGGTTTTATTTCCACAATGCGATCGGTCAAACTGATGACAGAGCAAATCGGAGGTGAACTGGTCATATTGGCAACACATGATCGGGAGTCGTTCATTAAGAAAAAAGTGAAAGCTATCAAACCCGAGCTTGAGTTTGTTTGTGAACCCTTGAATCAATGGGGAGATTTACCGAAATGGCTCAAAAAAAATCAAGACGAAAACGATTTGTTCGTTTTGGTGAGTACCAGAGAAGGATCTATCTCATGGAGGCCCGGTCTGGACAGACTGCCCCGGGTGATTGCTCAACGAAATCCTGATCTCAGTTTTATCACGATCTATTCGAATGAATCTGAAGTTGATATTGAACTGAATACGAATGGAAAAGAAGATCAGTTATTAACGATTGATCATATAAAAATCGGGTTGAAGCATGATAATATTGAGCCACTTCTGGCTGAAATTATAAAAGATGACAATGAATTTGAGAAAATAGCACTTTCCAGGATCACGAGGAGATTACTGGACAATTCTGCCCATTATACACCGGAAGCAATGCCCGGTGTTTTGGTTTATGATGCTCATACATCCAAAGTGTCTGAACAGTTACTATTTGTGGGTGTCGTCCCGGAAGGTATCAAAGTTGAGAATACATCCAGTAAGGCCTATATGATTATGATTTTTCTGAGTCCAAAGTCAACGAAAGTAGAACAGCACCTGAAAGGGTTAAACAGGGTTCTCAAGCGGATAAAAGGCGAAGATGTGGATATAATTAAAGAGGCGAGATCATCCAAAGAAGTCTTACAGTACCTAAATAAAACCAAAAAATAGCGAGCCTGTTTTATGATCATTAGCCGTCTGTATCCGGGGCATTGTGATGAACATATTCCGGCATCCGCTCCTTAATGCCTATTGGTGAAATATTAAGTACTACAACATTCTGAAATTTAAGCTTACATTGTCTGTCTCTATAAATTTGAAGAATTGAAGAATTGAAGAAATTGTAATATTACATCAAATATTCGTATGCCCATTCTAAAAAATCATAAAAGGCTTGATAAAGAATTGAAGCTTTTTGATGTGTATGCCATAAGTACAGGCGCTATGTTTAGTTCCGGTTTTTTTCTTTTACCGGGTTTAGCGAGTGCTGATGCAGGTCCTGCTGTGGTGATTGCTTATTTAATTGGTGGGATCATGGTTTTGCCTGCGATGTTCAGTGCATCTGAGTTATCTACGGCGATGCCGAGAGCAGGTGGCCCTTACTATTTTCTGGATCGAAGCCTTGGGCCTATGGTAGGAACCGTTGGAGGCCTGGGTACCTGGCTTGCACTTATTTTTAAAAGTGCATTTGCTTTAATTGGTATGGGTGCCTATTTGGCTATTTTTGTGGATGTTCCCATCAAACCGATTGCGATAGGTTTTACGATCATTTTTACTCTGATGAATATTTTCGGAGTAAAAAAAACATCCAATCTGCAGGGTGTGCTTGTTGTGATACTCGTTTCGATTCTAATTTTCTTTGTCATAGCCGGATTTGCAGAACTCTTTTCACTTGGAATGTTTGAAACGTATCAAAATCAGTTTACTCCGTTTCTTCCATTTGGATTTGAGGGCTTAATTTCTACCGTTGGATTGGTATTCGTGTCGTACGCAGGACTTACTCAAGTGGCAAGTGTATCAGAAGAGGTGCAAAATCCGGATAGAAATATTCCGCTTGGGATGATTTTGTCCTTGCTTACGGCAACCATTGTGTATGTGTTTGGGGTGTATGTCATGGTTGCAGTTCTGGACCCAAATGCACTGCGTGAAGACCTGACTCCGGTAGCAACTGCCGGTAATGTGATTCTCGATTGGATTCCTTATGGAATAGGCCTGATCCTCGTGGTAGTAGCAGCGATTGCGGCTTTTGCATCTACGGGAAATGCAGGAATTATGTCAGCCGCCCGGTATCCGCTTGCAATGGCCAGAGATAAATTAATCTGGCAACCACTTTCCAAAATCGGAAAGTTCAATACACCGACTACCGCTATATTGGTAACATCGGGAGTTATGATGTTCTTTATCCTTGTGCTTGATGTGGCCGATATTGCTAAGCTGGCAAGTGCTTTTATGCTTCTGATATTTGGTCTGCTGAATTTGGCAGTGATTATTATGCGAGAAAGTAAAATTGATGAGTACGACCCCGGATTTAAATCGCCATGGTACCCCTGGATGCAAATTGCCGGAATTATCATCAGTATATGGCTTATCACTGTCATGGGAATCATATCTGTTCTATTTACCCTTGGAATGATTCTATCCTGTATTGCCTACTACTACTATTTTGCATCCAAAAAAGTGGAGAGATCGGGTGCGATATTTCATGTTTCAGCTCGTCTGGGAGAATTTCAATATGAAGGATTAGAGAGAGAGATGCGGGGAATCCTCAGAGAAAAAGGGTTAAGAGAAGATGATCCGTATGAAAAAGCAATTGGGCGGGCACTGGTTTTGGACCTGGCCGGTGATGAAAGTTTTGAGCATATCATAGATCTGTTCGTTCAGGATTTGTCAGATAAAGTGAACATATCAAGTGAAGAGTTAATAAATCTATTTTTGGATCAGGATAATGAGGGGATTTTACCGGTTGGAAATGGAGCTGCATTAAAACATATCAGAGTAAAGGAGGATATTGACACGGAAATCGTGCTGGTACGTATTCAATCGGGTGTTAATCTTGATGATGATGTTTTTGAAACGAATGCAGACACAATAGCAGAGGATCAGAATCAACTTTACTGTCTTATATTTTTAATGAGCTCAACGAAACAATCCGGTCAGCACCTGCGAATTCTTGCCCATCTCGCTGAAATGATTGACAGTGTGGATTTTCAGGAACGTTGGATGAATGCAGAGGATGAAGCAGAACTGAGAGAAATTTTACTTCGTGATGAGCGATTTATTAATATTAAAATTAAAGAGGATACAATTTCAGCTCAGTTTATCGGGAAAAAAGTGAAGGATCTTCAGTTGCCCGGTGAAAGCCTGATTACCCTGATAAAACGTAATACTGAAATCATATTCCCTCATGGCAAAACAACCATCAAAAAGGATGATGAATTATCAATTATTGGGGAGAAAAGCGACATCAAAGAGTTAAAAAGCCAAATGAGATCCAAGAGTTAAGAGTTAAGAATTTTTGATGCCTGAAAAAGGTTGACGTTTTTAAATAACATGTAATGTTTTTTGTTATTAAGCAGGTAAGATTTGGAAATATGACCCACCCGTACATTTAGAAAATGAACAAAATGGAGTGCGGATGAACATAATCTGTAATCTGCTCCAGATAAGCCTGTTACGCAGCCTTATGATCCGGATGTTTTTGTTATTATGCTTCTTGTAAATAGAATGGAAGTCAGATTTTATTTAGTTTCTTTAAAATATCATCAAAAGTAAGAAGGTTTTCTTCACTTGCATTCATATTTCTGAATGTAAATTTCCCTTCATTCAATTCATTATCCCCCACGATAATGGCAAACCGGGCGTTTTCGCGGTTGGCATCTTTCATTTGAGCTTTCATTGACCGTCCCATATAGTCCATAGTAGCAGAATATCCATTCGCACGAAATTTTGGCAATTGAGATAAACCCCATTTTCTCGCTTTATCTCCAAGTGTAACGATATATATATCAACCTCTTTTTTAGTTCCGAGTGTGATGCCTAATTCATCACATGCGATTAATAAGCGCTCCATGCCTGCAGCAAAACCGACCGCAGGTGTCGGTTGTCCACCTATCTCTTCGACGAGCAGATCGTATCGTCCTCCTCCGGCAAGGGCATCTTGCGCACCCAAATCGGGACTGATCAGCTCAAATGCGGTTTGGGTATAATAATCCATCCCGCGTACCAGATAAGGATCTTCAACAAAACCAATTCCAAGATCATCCAGGTACTCTTTGACTTTATCATAGTGCAGGATCGATTCTTCGTTCAGAAAATCAGTGATCAAAGGCGCATTTTTAATAATTGACTGATCCTCCTCCTCTTTTGAATCCAGAATTCGCATCGGATTTTTTTCGAAACGTGTTTTTGAGACATCACTAAGTTTATCAAAATTGGGTTTCAGATAACCTTTCAGAGCCTTTTTATAAAGATTACGACTCTCAGGATCTCCAATTGAATTCAATTTCAGGCTTGTGTTGGTAATTCCCACCTTGTTACAAATGTGAATCATAAATGCGATTACCTCAACATCTGCAATGGGATCACTACTGCCAAAAACCTCCACACCAAATTGATGGAACTGACGCTGTCTCCCTTTTTGAGGACGCTCTGCACGAAACATCGGACCGATGTAATACAGTTTTTGAGACCCCCCTCTCTGGTCGAGCCGGTTTTCTACATAGGAACGAACCACCGGAGCCGTCAACTCCGGTCGCAATACATAATTGTCTTCACCACGACTAAATGAAAAAATCTCTTTGGATACAATATCAGAAAGCTGACCCAATCCTCGTACGATCAACTCCGTCTGCTCCATGATAGGAGTACGAATCTCTTCAAAATTGAACATTTCAGCTTCATCACGGATTATATTTTCCAGTGCTTGCCATTTACGTACCTCATCCGGCAGGATATCAACCATTCCGTGATGATTAGTGTATTTTGCCTGAGCCATAAGTTTTGTCAGAAGTTTTCTGTATCTGTGAAATGTTTAATCACTGTTCGAAATTTTAAGTCAGAAGATAAGGGGGTTTGGGGAAAGATAGTATTAAAGGTCGATCATATTAAATCCAATATCATATCGGTTTTTTGGTATTTTATAGTTCAAAATTGTAAAAACTTATTTGATTAAGATGCATAAACTTCTGTTATCTACATTTGTCCTGATTATTTTTTCCGGGTGGTCAATTGATCTGAGGGCTCAAAATTCATTGACTTACGAATCGGGAGGGACATTGACACCGGAGCTGACAGCTTATAACGTGCACTATTATGATCTGAATCTGGTTTTAAACCCGTCAGACAGTACGGTTTCCGGGAGTGTTGATGTTCATTTTTTGGTAGTTCAACCTTCAAACAGGATCGAATTGGCACTGGATCCCGGGTTGGCAATTCTATCCGTGTTAATGTTAAGTGATGAAGATAAGATGATTTCCGGTTCCGGTCCCGGAGATGTAAATAAAAAGTCATTATCTATTCAAAGAAGTGATACCACGCGTCAATTTTATGTCCATTTCAAAGAGACCCTTCAACCCGGAGAAAAAGTAGCTCTAAGAATCTCTTATGAGGGTAAACTCAGAGTTGCTCCTCGCGCACCCTGGGATGGAGGCCTGGTATGGGAGAGAACACCATCCGGGGATCCTTGGGTAGGAGTTGCGGTTCAAACAACAGGAGCCTGGTTATGGTGGCCTAATAAAGACCATCCGTCAGATCGGCCGGATTCTGTTGCAATCAATCTTACCATGCCGGACGATCTTGTTGTGGCATCGAATGGTCGTTTGAGAAACAGTTCCATTCCGGAGGAAGGATGGAAAACCTGGCACTGGTTTGTCTCAACACCGATCAGTAACTACAATGTTACGGTAAATGCAGCACCCTATGAAATCCTTTCTGAAACGTACACGAGTATCACAGGAGATGAGTTTGAGATTACATTCTGGGTTCTGCCGGAATTTCTGGAGCAGGGGAAGGTGCTCTTTCCCCAATTGGCAGAACAGATTCGATTTATGGAGCAGATCGCGGGACCCTATCCTTTCAGAGCCGATAAATATGGATTGGCCCATGCACCCTATCTGGGTATGGAGCATCAATCGATAAATGCATACGGCGCCAATTTTCAGAACAACAATCTATTTGGGGTAGAGATCGGATATGATGACCTGCACCAACATGAATTGGCACACGAATGGTGGGGAAATATGGTGACCGCGTACGACTGGCGAGATTTTTGGTTACACGAAGGGTTTGGAACCTATATGCAAGCTCTTTATGCAGAACATTTGGGTGGAATTGAAGCCTATCAGAGATTAATAAACGTTTTCAGGCAAAGAATGTCTGTCAATACCACGATGGAAGTGGCGCCCCGTAAAACGATGAGTTCGCTTGAAATTACGCAAGGTAAACGGGGGGGAGATGTATACTATAAAGGCGCTATGTTTCTGCACACATTACGTTTTGTCATTGGGGATAAGCACTTTTTCAAAGCGATCAGACGATTTGCTTATCCTGACCCTGATCTTGAAAATGTGTCGGATGGCAGTCACATGAGATTTGCGACAACCGACGATTTTTTGCATCTCACCGAAGAAATCACTGGAATGGACTTGGAATGGTTGTTTGAGATCTATCTGCGTCAGCCTCATCTTCCGGTTTTGAGGACAAAACGATCGAATGGGACTTTGACACTTACCTGGGATTTACCGGATGGAACTCATTTTCCGATGCCAATTGTACTTGAAATTGAAGGAGAACGAGTAACCCTGTTACCAAACGATCAAGGAAAAATATTAATTGAATTAAATGATGACATTAAGGTACTGATTGATCCGGACCAGTGGATTTTAAGAGACCATTCGGAGAGCAGGAATGACTGACCGTCAACTACAAAGTTCAAAGTTTAACAAAAAGTACTTGAAAATTCCCTCAAAAAGCGACAACATTGGGTCGCACCTGTAAACAGAGTTCATAAATTTTAAATTAGATTCAAATAGTATGTGGCTTAATATCAAATCTTTCGAAGAGTATAACCAAATCTATCAGCAGAGCGAGGATGACCTCAAGAAATTTTGGGAACATGAAGCGGGTACATTTTATTGGCGAAAAAGTTGGGATAAGGTGCATTCAGGAGGATTTGAGAAGGGTGATATCAAGTGGTTTGAAGGCGGGAAGTTAAATATTACGGAGAATGCACTGGATCGGCATTTAAATACAATCGGGAACAAAACGGCTTTTATTTTTGAACCGAATCATCCCGATAGTTTTCGCAGGACGATTACCTATCGTCAGCTTTATGAAGATGTCTGCAGGTTCTCTAATGTGTTACAAAGCAAGGGAATTAAAAAAGGCGACCGTGTCTGCATTTACATGGCGATGACACCTGAACTGATTATCTCTGCCTTGGCCTGTGCTCGTATTGGTGCTGTTCATTCCATTATTTTTGCCGGCTTTTCGGCTCAATCATTATCCGAGCGGATTCAGGATTGTGATGCCAAAATGTTGATCACAAATGATGGCCTCCGTCGTGGTGATAAGCATGTACCCCTGAAAGATATATCAGATGAAGCGCTTGAAAATTGCCCAACCGTTAAGAATGTTATTGTTTGTCAGCGTACGAACCGGGATATCGATTGGGTGGAGGGACGTGATGAGTGGTGGCATATGTTAATACGAAATGCATCAAAAGAACATAAAGCGGTTGAGATGGATGCAGAAGACCCGCTATTTATCCTCTATACATCCGGTTCAACAGGAAAACCAAAAGGTGTTCTTCATACTTGTGGCGGTTATATGGTCTATACCAGTTATACCTTCAGGAATGTATTCCAGGTGGCTGAAGAAGATGTCTATTGGTGTACTGCAGATGCGGGGTGGATTACAGGTCATTCCTACATTATTTACGGCCCACTTTTTAATGGCGCGACCGGAATCATCTTCGAGGGTGTACCCAACTATCCGGATGCCGGCCGTTTTTGGGAGGTCGTAGAAAAGTACGGTGTAACACATTTTTACACAGCCCCGACTGCACTTCGTGCCTTAATGGCTTATGATCTGAAATACGTACAAAAATATGATTTGAGTTCTCTGAAAGTACTGGGTTCTGTAGGGGAGCCGATTAACGAAGAGGCATGGCACTGGTATAATGATCATATAGGAGGTGGCAAGTGTCCAATTGTGGATACCTGGTGGCAAACGGAAACAGCGGGTATCATGATTTCGCCCCTTGCGGGTATAACACCTACCAAACCCGGTTTTGCAACGCTTCCGCTGCCGGGAATTTTCCCGCTGTTGATGGACGAGAACGGTAAAGAGATCAAAGGGAATGGGGTCAGTGGAAATCTCTGTATCCGGCATCCATGGCCGGGGATCGCACGTACGGTGTATGGTGATCATGAACGCTACCTGAAAACCTATATGAGTAGCTATAAAGGGTATTATTTTACGGGTGACGGTTGCAGGCGTGACCCCGAGGGTTATTATCGAATCACCGGAAGGGTGGATGATGTACTGAATGTTTCCGGGCACAGGCTGGGAACCGCTGAGATAGAGAATGCCATTGATGAACATCCCAATATTGTGGAGTCGGCTGTTGTCGGGTATCCCCATGATATCAAGGGACAGGGAATTTTTGCGTTCATTACTTGTGAAAAAGTACCCAAAGATCCGGTTGCATTCAAAAAAGAGCTAAATGATCTGGTAACAAAAATTATTGGACCGATTGCAAAACCCGATCTTATTCAATTTGCATCTGCTTTGCCCAAGACCCGGTCGGGAAAAATCATGAGGCGTATACTCAGAAAAATAGCGGCCAATGAACCTGAAAATATCGGAGATGTTTCAACGCTTCTCGATCCCGCCGTGGTTGAGGATATTAAAAATGGGAAGTCGTATTGAACTCATTGATGATGATATGATATGATATGATCAGGTTTGGTTCAACTGAACAGATATCCGATGATTAACAAAATGAGGCTTAATAAAAAAAGTAGAAGCCTGAAGCGTGTACTGATAACAACGGAGTGAAACAGTAGTCCAAAAGTGAGTGGTTTCATGGACAACCAGGAGTAATATAAATGTCGATGTGAAGCTCCTAACGCCATCGTTACATGTCCATGTAAAATGGTGAGCATGAATGGGAGTCCAAAAATGATAGAACCGGGAAAGGAAACCGTTTTTGGGATAATCAACAGCTCACTCATGAAAAAGTAAGGCCAGGCAAAAATCAATAAAAGGGGTATAGACATTGCCCAGTTGATAATTGCAATCCGTTTATAGTTACTCTCTGTAAGTTCTGATTTTTGATTCACGTTGGTAATAGAATTATGCTGTCAACTTGTTATATCTGACTTGCAATGAGCACTTCGATATCCCGGAAAGGCATCTCAAATTGGTCTGCCAAGCCTTTTTTAGTCAGGTTTCTTTTATAAGTATAGGTTCCATTTCGGAGTGCTGTATTTTTCCATAGGCACGCTTCGATTCCCCCCGCTTCACCCAACTCGATCAGATAGGGTACAATCACATTATTCAGAGCATAGGTAGCAGTACGTGCAACATTGGAAGGGATGTTGGGGACACAGTAGTGAATAACATCATATTTTCTAAAAACCGGATTGGAATGAGTGGTTGGCCTACTTGTAGAAATACAACCTCCCTGATCGATGACCGTATCTACGATGACACTGCCCGGTTTCATTGCCTGAACCATCGGATCGGATACCCAGCAAGGAGCTCTTTCGCCTTCCGTCATGGCGGCTCCGATCACAACATCCGCAAACCCCATAGCGGTAGAGAGATACTGATGGTTGGCTGTAGCGGTAATGATTCTGCGATCGAGTGCATTTTCGAGCCTTCTGAGCATTGCCAAATCATTGTCCATTACAAAGACCTGAGCTCCGTATCCCAATGCTGTACGTGCAGCATATTCACCGGTGATACCTGCTCCCAGTATCGCAACCGTAGCAGGGGGTATACCCGAAATACCCCCGAGCATGATCCCCTGTCCGTCACTACTGTTCTCCAGATAATGTGATGCAATCTGTACAGACATGGAACCTGTTATTTCATGCATCATTCTAACAATTGGGAACTCGTTATCTTCACTTTTAATGAATTCATATCCTATTCCGATAATCCCTTTATCGATAATCGATTTCAGATAATTTTGAGTTGTATGACCCAGATGAAGTGCAGATAAAAGAACCTGATTCGGTTGCATCCATTTAAGTTCAGTCGGTGTGGGTGGCGCCACTTTTACAATCATCTCCGATTTGTTAAACAGCTCCTCAGCACTAAATGAGATTTCAGCTCCGGCATCTCGGTAGTCTTCGTCCGAAAAGTGTGCATCTATTCCTGCATTTTTTTCGACCAGTACTTCGTGTCCGTTAGCAGTCAGTATTGAGACACCACCGGGTGTGAGCGATATTCTTCGTTCATCATTAGATGTCTCTTTTGGCAAACCGATTTTAAGTGATCGCTCCGATTTGGTTTTAATCAGGCTCTTTTCAAGAGTTTTGATTCCAATTTGCTCGGTATCGAAAGGGTTTAGATCCATATAGTCAACCGGTAAGTTTCAGTTACAAGTGGCAGCTTAAGGTTGTATTTTCATGTCGATAGCTAATCCACTATCGAAGGGGATTGTAAAACGGCTATTCGGTATTGATGGTAATGTAATAAAACTGCGTCTATTTTTTATGAGTCAACATCCACGAACAAAAAAAAGTCTTGGTCAGCATTTTCTGAAAGATGGGAACATGATTCGTAAGATTGTGGAAAGTATCGGGGCTGAACCATTGGATAAAGTGATTGAAATTGGCCCGGGTGCCGGTGCTCTGACAGCGCTATTAGTAAAACGATTCAAAAATTTGACGGTTGTTGAGATCGATCAGAGAATGGTTCAGGTGTTATCGGAAGCGTATCCTGAGTTGGATATAGTTGAAAAAGATATCTTAAAACTCGATTGGCAAAGGTTACTGGATAGTGAGGTGCCGAATCATGTGATCGGTAACTTGCCCTATTATATTACCAGTCAGATATTGTTTGCCATACTTGAAAACAGGAGATTCATTCAGAGTGCACTTTTGATGATGCAGAAAGAGGTAGCTGAAAGGATCGTTGCAGAATCGGGCAATAAAATATATGGGATATTGAGTGTGCAATGTCAATTAATGAGCTCTCCGAAAATACTGTTTGATGTACCTCCACAAGTATTCAGTCCGCCTCCATCAGTTGATAGTTCTGTCGTTCAATTCATATTTGACAAACCTTTACTATCGTGTTCAGATGATCATTTAAAAACAGTGGTGAGAATGGCTTTCAATCAACGTCGAAAAAAATTAAGTAATGCATTAAAACGATTAACAACAGACCTGCCGGATGATGAATTTGATTTTTCATTAAGAGCTGAAGCATACACTCCTGAAATGTATGAAAAGTTGACAGCACACTTTGAACAACTTGGCATCTTTGACTGAAAATCCGTCAATATCGAACAGATTATGGTCTAATTGATTCAATTTGAACCTGAAAACAAGCTGATTTGCCATAGATTTTATTTTGGTACGGGTTTTGCTGAATGGTTAGCATATCAAGCAAGTTATAGCATTGTTTGCAAAAAGAATTTTTAAACAAAAACAAAAAACCATAAATAAAGGAGTCATAAATATGGCCAGCATTAAACCATTAAGCGATCGTGTTTTGGTACAACCGGTCGAAGCTGAAGAAAAAACCAGTTCAGGAATTATCATTCCGGATACAGCTAAAGAGAAACCTCAACGAGGTACTATTATAGCTGCAGGACCCGGTAAAGTAGAAAACGGAAACAAGATTGATATGTCTGTTAAAAAAGGAGATTCAGTACTTTACGGAAAATATTCCGGTACAGAAGTTACTTTAGATGGAGTTGAATACCTGATCATGAGAGAGTCTGATATTTTGGGCATTATCTCTTAACTGAATCCATTTTTCTACAAACCAAAACCTTTTAATACTAACTAAATCTAAATCTAAAAATAATTATGTCAGCAAAATTAATTCATTATGATGCGGAAGCACGCGACGCTCTCAAGCGAGGCGTAGATAAGCTTGCAAACGCAGTTAAAATTACATTAGGCCCACGAGGAAGAAACGTGGTTATTGAAAAATCATTTGGAGCACCTACTGTAACGAAGGATGGCGTAACGGTCGCCAGAGAGGTCGAACTGTCCGATAAAGTTGAAAATATGGGAGCACAAATGGTGCGTGAAGTTGCTTCTAAAACCAATGATATTGCCGGTGACGGAACAACGACTGCCACAGTATTGGCTCAGTCAATTATCCAAACAGGCATGAAAAACGTTACAGCGGGTGCAAACCCAATGGATCTCAAGTATGGAATTGATCAGGCGGTAAAAGCTGTTGTGGAAGAGCTTCGGAATCAGAGCAAACCCGTAGGTGACAGTCTTGACAGTATCCGACAGGTCGGAACTATCTCTGCAAATGGTGACCATGAGATTGGTAACTTCATTGCAGAAGCGATGGAAAAAGTGGGTAAAGATGGTGTGATCACTGTAGAAGAAGCAAAAGGTACAGAAAGTTATCTGGACACTGTAGAAGGAATGCAGTTCGATCGCGGATACCTTTCACCCTATTTCGTGACTAACAGTGATACCATGACCACTGAAATGGAAGAGCCTTACATCCTGATTTTCGACAAGAAAATCTCAAGTATGAAAGACTTGCTTCCAATACTGGAGAAAGTTGTTCAGTCGGGCAAACCCCTTCTGATTATTGCTGAAGATGTGGAAGGTGAAGCACTGGCAACCCTGGTTGTAAATAAACTTCGTGGATCATTGAAGATCGCAGCTGTAAAAGCTCCGGGATTCGGCGACCGAAGAAAAGCAATGCTTGAAGATATCGCAATTCTCACAGGTGGTACCGTGATTAGTGAAGAGCGTGGTTACAAACTCGAAAACGCCACACTTGACTTTCTTGGAACTGCAGACCGTATTAACATCGATAAAGACAATACCATTATCGTTGGCGGAAAAGGAAAAGATAGTGATATCAAAGCACGTGTTAATCAGACCAAAACCCAGATCGAAAACACGACTTCAGACTACGATCGCGAAAAATTACAGGAACGATTGGCTAAACTGAGTGGTGGTGTAGCAGTACTTTATATCGGTGCAGCATCTGAAGTTGAGATGAAAGAGAAAAAAGCACGTGTTGAAGATGCACTTCACGCAACCCGAGCAGCAGTAGAAGAGGGAATTGTTCCCGGCGGCGGCGTGGCTTTCTTGAGAACCCTCAAAGTATTTGACAAATTGAAAGCTGAAAACGGTGATGTACAAGTAGGCTTTAATATCGTCAAACGTGCATTGGAATCTCCTTTAAGAGCGATTGCCAATAATGCAGGTGTTGAAGGGTCTATTGTCGTTCAGAAAGTACTCGAGGGTAAAGGAGCTTTCGGATTCAACGCACGTACTGAAGTGTATGAAGACCTGATTAAATCAGGTGTTATTGATCCGACTAAAGTAACCCGAATAGCACTCGAAAATGCCGCATCTGTGGCTGGATTGATGCTCACTACCGAAGCAGTTATTGTTGAAAAACCATCCAAAGATGGTGATGACAACGGCGGTGGAATGCCAGGCGGAATGGGCGGAATGGGCGGAATGGGTGGCATGGGTGGAATGATGTAATTTCATCAACCCTTAAAACCTTTCAGTCTAAACTGATAATGTATAAAACCCCCTCCCGTTTCGGGTGGGGGTTTTTTTATGCCCTGAATGTCAGGTAATGACCCTTTCAAATGAGTATTTTTTAAAGAATAGTGATAAATAAGTAGAATATTTGGTTACTCTTCTCTATAATAGGTAGATAGAACAAGACAATAATTGGAGATGAGTAAAAAGCATTGAACAGTACCCATTTCAATAACAAGAAAACATTATATCTACCAACTCATGAAAAAATCAGAAACGATACTGAACAGGTCATTATCAAGAAGACAATTTGTAAAAAATTCAGCTTACACTGCCGGAGGAGGGTTACTTCTCAGTACTCTGCCTATCGGCTCAAGTGCATTCGCTGCAGGAAACGATACGCTTAATGTTGCACTGGTAGGATGTGGCGGACGCGGTACCGGAGCCGCAAATCAGGCCTTGGTTGCTGATGATGGCGTGAAGATCGTAGCAATGGCCGATGCATTCAGAGATCGAATTGACAACTGTTATAGCAACCTGCAAAACAGATGGGGAGATTCAGGCAGATTGGATGTGCCTGAAGAGCGTAAATTTGTTGGTTTTGATGCATATAAGCATGCAATCGCAGAGGCAGATGTTGTGATTTTAACCACACCACCCGGTTTTGCCCCCAAACATTTTGAAGCAGCTATTGAAGCCGGAAAACATGTGTTTCTTGAAAAACCGGTCGCATCGGATGCACCGGGTATCCGCCGTGTTTTGGAAACCGGAAGACGAGCTAAAGAAAAAAATCTGAGCGTGGTTGTCGGACTTCAGCGACACTATCAAGATCGATATCTGGAAGTGGTCAAACGGATTCGAAATAATGAAATGGGACAATTGATTTCGGGCCAGGTATACTGGAATGATGGAGGAGTCTGGGTTCGGGAACGTCAACCTGAACAAAATGAGATGGAGTATCAGATGAGAAACTGGTACTACTTTACCTGGTTATCCGGGGATCATATCGTTGAGCAGCATATCCATAATATAGATGTGGCTAACTGGTTTATTGGATCACACCCGGTATCTGCACAGGGCATGGGTGGTCGTGAAGTGAGAACAGGAAAGGATCACGGTCAGATTTTTGATCACCATTTTGTAGAGTTTACTTACCCTGACGGTCAAGTAATCGCAAGCCAGTGCCGCCATCAACCCAATACGATGGCACGTGTGGATGAGTTTTTCCAATTCACCGGAGGGACTGTTCAAGGTGGAACCGGATTAATGAAAAATTGGGCAGGTGGTACGATTTATGATCACGATTCAACCAACGACCCAAATCCATACCAGGTTGAACACGATGTTCTTTTTGCAGCTATTCGAAATGGAAATCCGGTTAATGAAACGGAAACAGGTGCACAAGCTACACTATCAGCAATCATGGGTAGAATGGCCACTTATTCAGGTCAGGTGATTACATGGGAAGATGCACTAAATGGGGATGTACAACTTATAACTGACAATCTGGACTGGGATGTTAATCCGCCTGTTATGCCGGATGAAAATGGAAACTATCCGGTTCCAATTCCGGGAGTTACAAATCCATTTTAATCACATATACAAGTAGATAAAATTAGAATCATTGATGCTTGCCTGAGTTATGGCACTTCCGTTCAGTTTATATACTGAAGAGAGGTGGGGTTTGCATATCCGTCAATTATAAACTTAAAATCATTTCATGAACCGGAAAGACTTTATTAAAAAAAGCAGCTCAGGCGTGGTGGGTTTGACATTGGGATCCTTTTTTTTGAACCCGTACCGAACCGGTAATAGTCAATTTCAAGCAACAAGTGATACTTGGCTTAAAAAAGGATTTATGCTCGGTACTTTTCCATCACAGGATGAATACACCATCATGGAGAAATTCATGATGTTGAAGGATGCGGGTTTTCATGGTGTTGAACCTGGAAGTGGCCTCGCTCGAAATGAAATTTTAGATGCAAAAGATGCAAGTGGCTTGGATATTCCCAGTGTTGTTGTTTCTACACACTGGAGCCAGCCGTTATCCAGTCCGGATTCGAGTGTACGAGAAGCGGGTTTAAAAGGGTTAATCACTGCCATCGAAGATGCACATACATTTGGAGCCGGTTGTGTATTACTTGTACCGGGTGTTGTGAATGAGTCCGTTTCATACGATGATGCATATCATAGATCTCAGCACGAAATCAGGAAGGCAATACCCCTGGCAAAGGAGTTAGGAGTCGTGATTGCCATTGAAAATGTTTGGAATCAGTTTCTGCTCAGCCCGATGGAAGCCGCCCGATATGTAGATGAGTTCGAATCGGACTCAGTAGGATGGTACATGGATGTTGGAAATATTATGAACTTTGGATTTCCTGAACAGTGGATACGAATTCTGGGGAAAAGGATCGCGATGGTTCACATAAAAGAGTATAGCATGGAGAAACGGAATGAAGAGGGTCCATGGGCAGGTTTCAGGGTGAACTATCTGGAAGGTGACAGTAATTGGCCGGAGATCATGAAGGCACTGAAGGATGTGGGATATGATGGAGGATACGGTATCGCAGAACCCGCCTTCAGGGATCAGAGTTTACCGCATACTCAATGGCTGAGTGAATATGTATCTGACAGAATGGATCAAATTTTTGTGATGTAATTATTTGATGTATTTTGATGTTAAATGTTCCGGCACCATTTTTCATAACCCATCGTATTCATGAATCGACATTGTACAATGTTCATTGATAGATCTTTTATTTGTTGTTCTAAACTCAATTTTAAGCTACTCATTCTCTTCACTTTTGGGGTAATCATTCTTGCTCCGTTAACAGACTCAAATCTGATGGCTCAGGACCGTCTATCCGGTGAAACCTTCTCAACACGATCGGAGGTGATTGCACGAAATGGAATGATTGCAACGAATCAACCACTTGCCGGCCAGATTGCCATAGAAATTTTGAAACAGGGTGGCAGTGCAATTGATGCGGCAATCGCTGCGAATGTGTTTATAGGGTTTGCAGATCCAGCTATGAATGGATTGGGTGGCGATATGTTTGCAATTATCTGGAGTGCAGAGGATGAGAAGTTGTACGGTTTAAACGCGAGCGGAAAATCGTCAAAAACTCTTACTCGTGAAGAACTGATCTCCATGGGGGTGAATCGAATCGTTGCAACGAGTCCGCACGCAGTCACAGTTCCCGGGGTTGTGGATGGATGGTATGAAATGCATGATAAATTTGGGAATCTTGATTTTGCTGAGTTGTTAAAACCAACGATTGATTACGCTAAAAAGGGTGTGGCAGTACACGCTGAAGTAGCCGATTTGATGGACTATCTGGATAGGGATTTGATCAGTTCTTATGGTCTGCCGGATGATTTTGTCTGGGAAGATTTGGAGTATTTTAGTAGCATTTATAGAAAAGAAGGGCGATTCCCGGTGAAAGGGGAACTGTTTAAAAATGAAGATCTGGCAAAAACCCTGGAACTTTTGGCTGAAGGCGGGAGAGATGCTTTTTATCGGGGAGAAATAGCTGAGACCATTGTCGGACATCTTCAGAGCTTGGGGGGAAGATTGACATTGGACGATTTTGCTTCACACAGTTCAGAATGGGTTGAACCACTTTCTACGAATTACAGAGGTTATGATGTTTGGCAAATACCACCACCCACACAGGGAATGGCAGTACTTCAAATGCTCAATATTCTGGAAGGATACAACTTATCAGAATATGGGTTCGGAAGCCCCGAACATGTACACTATTACACAGAGGCAAAAAAATTAGCTTACGCTGATCTGAGAACTTATTACGCAGATCCAAATTTTAACGATTTACCCATTGATGAGCTTCTGTCTAAAGAATATGCTGCCCAAAGAAGAGAACTTATCAGAGATGATTGGGGACAAGAATACGGACCCGGTCTGGACACTGAATCACATACAATCTACCTTACAGTTGCAGATAGTGACGGAAACATGATCTCTCTTATTCAGAGTAATTCATGGTTGTTCGGTTCACTTATCATGCCACCCGGACTTGGATTCCCGCTACAGAACAGAGGAACCGGTTTTACACTGCAAGAGGATCATCTAAACACGTTTGAAGCCGGAAAAAGGCCATTTCATACGATTATTCCGGCATTCATTACGAAAGACGGAGAACCCTATGTGAGTTTTGGACTAACAGGCGGGGATATGCAACCACAAGGACATGTTCAAATTGTCATGAACCTGATCGATTTCGGAATGAATATTCAAGAAGCCAGTGATGCCCCCAGAATAAGACACGGAGATTCCATTGAATTGGAATCCGGATTTTCATACGAAACGGTACGTTCACTGATGATTAAGGGGCATGATGTAATGTACGGTTTCGAACGATTTGGTGGATTTCAGGGGATCCTTTTTGATGGCACATTCTACTATGGGGGATCCGATTATAGAAAAGATGGGCATGCAGCAGGGTATTAATCGAGTATTGAATGCGATCCATCGGGGAATCATTCAGATCACAACAATTGATCATTTCAACGGATTGTTGTGATTAATTCTTACAGTTTTTTTGTATTTTTACGACCGATCAGAAAAACCATTCTAAAATGACTTAATGTATTCACAATTAAAGATAGATCTGCAAAAGGAGCTTGAACAAATCAGGCAAGAAGGCCTCTACAAGGAGGAGAGGATTATCACAACACCGCAAGGTGCAGTCATTAAGACCACAAAAGGAGATGAAGTCATCAACTTTTGTGCGAATAACTATCTTGGCCTTTCATCCCACCCCAGGGTTATAAAAGCCGCTAAAAAAACGATCGAGGAGTATGGGTACGGAATGTCCTCAGTCAGATTTATTTGCGGTACACAATCAATTCATAAAGAACTGGAAGCAAAAATAGCGGAGTTTCTGGGTACAGATGATGCCATACTCTATGCGGCTGCTTTTGATGCCAACGGAGGGGTATTTGAACCGCTTTTGGGAAAAGAGGATGCGATTATTTCTGATCAATTGAATCATGCATCTATTATTGACGGTGTACGTCTCTGCAAGGCCAATCGATTTGTTTACAAACATAATGACATGGCAGACCTGGAAGTGAAACTCAAAGAAGCCTCCGGTGCAAGAACGAAAGTCATTGCAACAGATGGTGTTTTTTCGATGGATGGTACCATTGCACAACTCGATAAAATATGTGATCTGGCGGATAAATATGATGCACTGGTAATGAGTGATGAGTGTCACTCCACAGGTTTTGTGGGTAAGAAAGGACGTGGTGTTCATGAGTACAGGAATGTGATGGGACGGGTGGATATCATAACCGGCACTCTTGGAAAAGCACTTGGCGGTGCATCAGGTGGATTTACGGCAGCACATCAGGAAATCGTGGATATGTTGCGTCAGCGATCAAGGCCTTATCTGTTTTCAAATACGCTGGCACCGGCAATTACCGGAGCGTCAATCGAAGTTCTGAATCTTTTGAGTGAAACGACTGAATTACGGGATAAACTTGAAACGAATACACTCTATTTCAGGGAAAAGATGTCGGATGCAGGTTTTGATATTAAACCGGGCGAACATGCGATCGTACCTGTGATGCTGTATGATGCAAAAACATCTCAATTATTTGCGGAGAAACTACTTGAGAAAGGAATTTATGTGATTGGATTTTACTTTCCTGTTGTACCCAAAGGTCAGGCCAGAATTCGTGTTCAGCTCTCCGCAGTTCATGAAAAAGTGCATCTTGACAAAGCTATTTCAGCGTTTAGTGAGGTTGGTAATGAGTTAGGAGTGATTTAAAGAATGAAAAAGCTCACGGCCGGCCAATAACGATTTAACCGGTATTCGATTCAACTATTAAACGAATGTAAAGATTGAAAAAAGAGGTTATGAGTAAAATCCTGATTACAGGGGCAAATGGCCAATTGGGTAGTGAATTAACGGATGAACTTCGACGGATTTATGGTGTTGATCATATCATTGCCTCAGATATTGTTGAACCCGGCCCGAATAATTCGGCAGGCATTTTTGAGTATTTGGATGTATTGGACAGTGATCGATTTCGTGAGGTCATTGTAGAAAATGATATTACTCAAATTTATCATTTAGCTGCACTGTTATCTGCAAATGCGGAGAAAAATCTCAATGCTGCCTGGAAACTGAACATGGACGGCTTACTAAATGCTCTTCATTTAGCCAATGAGAATAATATAGAGAAGATTTTTTGGCCCAGTTCAATTGCTGTTTTTGGTCCGGATGCGGTAAAAAATCGTACACCACAGGAGAGTCCGTGTAATCCGGCCACGGTCTATGGCATTACAAAGGTGTCAGGTGAACAGTGGTGTGCCTACTATCATCGTAAATTTGGTGTGGATGTACGCAGTATTCGCTATCCCGGTCTTATCGGTTACAAATCGTTGCCGGGTGGTGGTACGACCGATTATGCTGTTGAAATCTACCATAAAGCACTTGCCGGTGAGACATTCTCCTGTTTTTTGGAAAAAAATAGTGCACTCCCCATGATGTACATGAGTGATGCCGTAAAAGCCACAGTAGAACTCATGAATGCACCCGTTGAATCAATATCAGTCAGGACCAGTTATAATGTGTCTGCTATCAGTTTTACACCGGAGGAGATAGGGGGAGCCATTCAAAAACGGATTCCGGAATTTGTTATTCGGTATGAGCCGGATTACCGTCAGGAAATTGCATCTTCATGGCCAAACAGTATTGATGATACCCAGGCCAAACACGATTGGGATTGGAAACCGGATTTTGATCTGGAAAAAATGACGGACGATATGTTAAAAAATCTCCCCAAAAAAAGTGAAAAAGATGATACAGATTACTCTATTTGAATAAGAAAATAATTATTGTGATACGGTTCAGGTAAATCATCGGCTGCATTTCTGGCACTCTGTCTGTTTTCAAATTGACCAATTCCAATTCGAAAATATTCAGCTTGATTAATAATGGCAGGTTGTATCGTCACTCTGAAACCTTCTTTCTTGAGTTCAACTGCTGTCGTCTCAGCCAATTCCAAGCTACTCAAGGAGTGAATGACCATTGTGAAATAAGTTGTCAGATTTTCCATGTTCTCCCCATATAATCCATAAGTAGGTTGTGATATCGAATCCGCCTGAGCGGTATTCTGGATTTCAGGTACATCGACCTCTTCAATATCTTGATTCGTATCCGGCAGGGCTGTTTCTGATAGTGTGGAATCCTCATCTGCAACGACTGTTTCGGAACTTATAGCTGGTTGCATTTTTATTTCTTCTATAACTATCTGATCAACTTCTGAATCCAAACCTTCAGCGCCCTCCTCATTTTCAGAGATCAAACTAAAATCATCTAATTCAGGTGATTGAACTGATTTTGATTTCCCAAACCGGATGCGGATTCCGGATTTAAATGTTGACCACTTATTGGTCGTTTGAATAAAGTCATTATTTAGGATTTCTCCTGCAAGGTTGTTATCGATCAGATCACGGTTCACCGTGTTATAGTCATATTGTAATAGAATAGATATCCTATCTGATAGCGGGATATCTATACCGGCTCCCAATGTGAATAGAAATGAAAGTCCGGAAGATTGATCATTTTCCATCAGGAGCTGTGATGATCCATTGGTATCAAACATGGAAGCTGAGTGACTGTTGTGCATCAGGCCCAAACCGAACATCCCATAAGGATCTAATTGATCCGGGATGAATTCAAACATTCTTTTCAGGCGGAATCTGGTATTGAATGATCCGGTGTAGAATTTGTTTTTAAAGATCAGTTCGGGCCAAAGTTCATAATTCGTTAATACCGAAAATTTTCCGGTTGTAAACATCAGTTCTATGGATTCATAATCAGTAATATCATATCCAATATTGATACCGGCAGTCGTATAGAATTTTTGCTTTATGTTCAATCGGGAAGAAACGATATTGGTAGCAGATGATCCGGTAGGAATAGAGCTGGATAAGACTCCTGCTTTTAATCCGATTGTCCAATTACCTTTCTCTGAATACCCCTGGGCAATCAATTGAATGGGGTTCAATGTCATCATGATCATCCAGGCTGCAAAAAGTGTTGTGGGTAAATATTTCTTGCATAAAAGCATGGATTGAAACCTCGATCTGTTTATTAAATAGGATCACACAATTAGTGAACAAACGATATCTCAGAAAATAAAATACTGCTGTTTTGTCTATTTGCCTATATAATAAATTTTAATAACCTGTCATAATTCATATGGATATGGATATGGATATGGATATGTCAAATTCCCCTGCGTAGTCCTCTTTCAGTAAACTTCCAGGATTCTACCGGTACGTTAATTTCTCTCTGAATCCAGAGCAGTTCAGTATGGCGATTTTCCAATAAGTCGAACATCGTCATTTTTGCAGGACTCCAAAGAAGGTCAGATACTTGCTCAAAATCTTCAGAAATGAGTTGTTTGATCATTGTTTCATTGCTATCAAAATATCGAATTTCTGTAGCTGTATAGGTATTTCGATCGATATCAAATTCCAGATAAGCATATTGATCCGATTCCATTTTTGATGCACGAATAGTATACAGAGCAGTTCCTGTTTCAAGCCATTCAAAATCGTAGTCGTCAGCGTATTGAGTATCCAGATCTTCATATGTGAAATCACTACCCATAAACCGGTCTCCTCTTTCTGATGAACTGATTGTCTGTATTCTACCGACAGATGGGAGGAAGAGTCGTTGCGTACGGACTCCGTTCTCATCTGTGTTCAAAAATCCTGTTCCACGAATATTTCCGGGTTGTTCAAAAATGATCAATGTTTTCGAATCTCCATCTTCATATTGTGACCAAGATTGAAAGGTACGTTCCCGGGTTCTGTTTCTTGAATCGGTGATCACCATTTGTACTTGAGCTGTTTCGGTCGAGATTGAACTTCTTCGATCTTCCATCTCCTTAAAAACTGTTCTGGCTTGATCAGGATCGGTTGTTCTTTCCTGAGAAAAGAGTTGAACCGGAGAGAAGATCCATAAAAATGGAATGATAAAAAGTAAGAGCGGTTTCATGATCAAATTTAATCTTTTGTTTGTAGAAACGACTCCATTCTATTAAAAGTTCAAATATGATGGAATATTTTACCATCCATTATTTGAAGGAGCTAATCAATGCAACAATTCCCAAAACAAATAGAGAATTATCTGGAATAGGAACCTTATGCGCGCATATTATCCAATAGTGCCATTACTCTTACCATTACCATTTTACTCTCTTCCACAATAACCAAATACCAATTAATACAAATGGAATACTGAGCAGTTGACCCATATCCAAAAAGGCGTCTGCCCTGAAATCAGCAAGTGTCACTTTTGTGAATTCGATGAAAAAACGGCCTGTGAATAGGATAATCAGGAAAGTGCCAAAAAGGGATCCTTCAGGAGGGTTCTTTTTGTAATTATTATAAATCCATAATAGAGCCAAGAATACAAATACACATAGAATCGCCTCATAAAGCATTGAAGGATGCCGTGGTATCCTATCGACATTGGCAAAAATAACCGCCCATGGCAGGTCTGTCTGCATTCCGAGAATTTCTGAATTGAAAAAATTGCCTGTTCGGATGAACATACCACCTATTGCTACACCGGGAACAACCCTATCTGCTACCCATAAAAAGGAGACTCCTTTGGTTCTTTTTGCATAGAGATACATCGCAATGATAATACCGATAGCGGCACCATGACTGGCCAATCCGCCTGTCCATACTTGGGGGATCAGATGAATATTCCGCAGATAAAATTCTGCTTCATAAAAGAAAACATGACCAAGCCTGGCTCCTATAATGGTGGCAATAAGTACATAAATCAACAATCGGTCCAGCTCTTCCTGCGATTTGCCGGCATCCTTGAAGAGTTTGAATCCAATTGAATAACCTGCAATAAATGCAAAAGCAAAAAGCAGACCATATACTCTCGGCTGTATAGGTCCGATCGTAGAGAAGGATGGGGTTTCGAACAAAAGAAAGGGTAGTTGTCCAATAATCAATGAACCAATAACTACACCCCAAAATTGCCACGCTGGGGCTTCAACCTGTTGTTTTGATTTAGATTTAGATTCCGGAGTAATCTTTTGTAATCCGAAATAGATGATTACAAAAGAAATCACAAGCCCCCATATAGAAACCGGAAATGGCAGGCTAAATTCCTGAATTGTAAATAGGATGGGATCCGGTTCCCAAACAAAGAAATTGCTATCGTTCATCTGTATTTTTCAATATGCCGTTTGTGCGATCACTGAAAATACAAAACCATCACCCTCCAAACAATCTTCTCAAAACATCACCGGCTCCTTCACGAATTTTATCCTGAATGATTCTTTCAATAACATCTGTGTCGGGTCCCACTCGTGGAGATGCAGTCGTACCCGTTATTCGAATTGGCACCGCCATGCGGCCATCTTCCAATTGCAAGGCATCTGCAGCACCTCCCGATATGACAGTTGCGATCCCTCGTTTAAAACGTTCCGGTAAAAGCAGTGTAGCACGGTAGTCGATTCTGTCTGATACCATATGAAGTGTGCCGTTCAGTTCCATTCCAAGGTTCCCGCTGGTTAATTTGAGATTCTTGATGGTCATGACAGTATCTTGTATTGTGTAATTTGCCGTCCACTCATCCATTGTCAATGATTCCAGTTCGCTTACCTTCAGAAATTGCGCAATTTGAGTCTGAATTGGGTGTCCACGTAATCTTGCTTTTGTCATTCCGAACGAGCCGGCAGAACGAGCCGTTGTGATATCCGGATCTAAAGAGGGAGTCAGGTTTGTTGCATAATTTAGTTCAGCACTAAACTCACCGGTAAGATATTGGTGTATGGTACTTTTTTCACCTAAAAATCCCGTTTCCCGGAAGAATGCCTCTGCCGTTAGTCCACTGAGGCTACCATTAAATAGTATATCGGTTTGTAGCGGATCAGGCACATTCCAGTTCATACGTCCATTTGCCGTACCGTCAAATAGCTTTGCTTCGGCTTCCGTTATTTCTATCAGAGTGGGTGTGATTCGACTCTTGCCCTTAATTTCTGTGATGGACAGATCAAAAATGATAAGTTGGTCAATAACGGCATCAACGCTTGCACTCAGGTTCGGAAGATAAATGGGATACGGATCCTCATCTGATTCTTCATCCCAATCGATCATTTCATCTATATTCAGCAATCGGCTGTTATAACTACCGGTAATCGATGGGAGTGTTTGCCCGTTTCCATTTTCATCCAGAAAACTCATGTAATTTTGCATATTCCCCTGAAGTTGAATATCCGATAGACCGTAATTCATCGAGAACCGCTCAAGTGTCATTTGTGTTGGACGTATATCCATTCTTCCCGAGAGGTTCGTTACGGGCATTGGAATGGAGTCTCCGGCGGCAGTAACATCAGCAACCTCAAGAGATCCGGTCAGTGCAATTTGATTGATGTTATTTACCGGGCCCCGGGTGTTCAAGTTCATCACAGCATTACCGGTCAGTTCTTGAACCCATGGTTCCAGTGAATAATAAGATGAAACAGAACTCAGAAGTGCATTTCCATCAAAAGTAAGATCCACCTCCGGTTCATCACTCAGGTAATTTAAGATGGTACCCGTCATGGAGAGTGCATTTTCTCCGCTTGTAAATTGTGCTTCGGTAATAGACAGGCGCCTGCCACTTGCAACTGCGCGGAAAGTGATCTCTTCAAGAGGGTTTTTCACAATAGAGTGTGAAAGATATCCGTCAGTCAGTACAAATGTACTCTCTTGAAGCAGACTTTCAATCTGTTCCGGATCAGGACGTCCTCTCAGGACTATTTCAGCTATAAGTTGACCTCTCATCGAGAGTGTATCTTCATCAATCGGATAAAATTCTTTGATGGTATCCAGGTCAAATTGTATCGATGATCTTACATCAACAGATCGTTCGTCTTCATCCAGAGGTCTCAGTATGGTTCCTGTGAGGGTCATTCGATTATCAGCAGCTGTAAAACCTGATTCCGAGATCTGAATGCGATCCTGATTTGCATCCATTCTGAAGTTGATATTCTCAATGGGCCTGGGTACATCAACATATTTCAGCAAACCGTCTGTTAAATTAAATAGACCTGAGAAAGTTGCATTTGCAGGTTCATCCATTCTGCCGGAGGCGGTTGCATTTATCTTTAACAGACCGGCAAGATCATCAATTCCAAGTTCGGCGATCGGGTAAAAACTACCAATCGTGTTCAGATTGATGTCTCCATCCATATCAAGTGAATAAGTGGCATCCTCTTCAAGTGGCTGCTTGATTTCACCTGAGCCTGTAATGCTGTTGACTCCTGCACTGGCCCTCAGATTTCGAATAGTTGCCAGTTCATTATTGAATAGGATCTCGAAATGAATATCCTCAATCGCTTCCGGAAGGTCGGAGTTTTTCAGATATCCATCTGCAACAGCGATCGTAAGGTCAATTAATGGGAGTGACTCTTTGCTGTAATTCCCTTCAATCGATCCATCAAGCGCAAAGGAGCCCCGGGTTACCAATCCACTTAATAGTTCATCATATTCGGGAGGTGCGAGTCTCAATAGTTCTCCAAAGTTGTCGGAAGTGGATCTGAATTGGAGAGATAAAGCTGGACTTTCACTGCTCCAGTCTGAAACAGATCCAAGTACATTCAGAGCCAAGCCTCTTATCGCAAATGTACCTTCGGTTAACGTTAAGATCTCATTTTCCAGATCTAAGGTTGAGCGTTGGTTTAAACTGAGTGATAGGTTATTGATCATTGATTTTCCGCCCATAACTACACTTAAAGATTCGAGCGTGGCATCGATTCTGTTTTCAATCAGATCAGAATAAAAGAGCGAGAGATCCGCATCTAAACCACTCATTGAGACAATCATATCTGTGGACGAATCGGAATAATTGAGAGAACCGTTTGTAATAATTATTTTTGGAATGGATAAATTGATCGGAGAGGGTTCATCCGTTTCCATCTCATCAGACTCAAGTAAAAAATCGATATTTGTAGTGGAGTCACTATAAACGGTGTAATAGAGATCAGGGTTGTTCATCGAAAGCCTGGTAATAGAAACTTCATTTCGTAGTAGTGGAAAGAGCTCTACAGATACCAATAGATTATCAAGTTTCAGAACCGGATCACCATTTAGATCAGGTACCGTTAGCTCTTCCAGTTCTAAACCGAATCTCGGAAATGTGCGAAAAAAGGTGATGGACATTTTGTCTACAGAGATTTCACTGCCTGTAGCTTCCTGAACCTGAGGGATGATCAGTGATTTTAAACGATCATCATTGAAATAGATATTTAAAGCAACGATGAGGGCAATAAAGAGCAGCAGAAGCCCGGCTGCGATTTTTAGAAATGTTTTCATAAATAATTAGCTGTTTTACTACGTAAACGAGTTCATTTGTGAATTGTTCCCATTCGTGAGTCTATATGTGATATATGTAAGATTCGTGCTTCTCTTCTGCAAACAAAAGAGGGACAAATTGAATTCATTTTAATGGATGAATGATCCTAATTTCTATTAGAACTTTTGAAATGGATTGGCCAAAAACGGGATTAAAAAGAAAAATCGAGGACAATCTGCAGGTTGCGCGGCGGGGCAAAAATGGCCGGCCGTTCGATGTAATAGTAGTCAAACAGATTTTTGACCATAAGTGTACTGCTGAATCCAAATTTTTGATCGGGATTTTCCCAAACAAAGCGTAGTCTCAGATCGGTTACGTATAGAACGGGAAAGAGTTCTGCATCCGGTACAAAAAAGGAGAAATCCGAATCTACAGCATCAGGAGCGGATGCGGTTCTGAAATCGAGGCCTGCTTCAATCCAAGATGTGATAAAAGATCTGGCTGATATCTGTAACAGATGTTTGGATCGGTACACAAGGGAACGATCTAATTCCAAATCGACCGGGTCCAGGAAAGTGTAGCTGATATTGAAGTGATGATTTTGGTTTAAATCTGACATCGAAACGGACGTTTCAACACCCCTGATACGTGCACGTGTTAAATTCACAAATTGAAAAGCTCCCAATTCCTGAATAAATGTAGGTTCAACAAGTTTCCTGTAGTCATTCCAGAAGCCCGTTATTTCACCTTTAAAATTCAGTTGGTTACCGATCATTCTGATGAAAGTGAACCCGGCTTCATATCCGGTACTGGTCTCCGGTTGAAGTGTCAGGTTAGATTCGAGTGGAAAAAAATCACGATTGCTGAAAAAGCGTTCTGCCACACTGGGGACCCTAAAACCTTTTCCAAATGAACCACGTGCAGTCAGATTGTCGCTGATTTGAAATGAAGTGCTGAATTTCGGGCTAAATTGAGTAGCAGTTTCAAGTGTATGTACGCGGTAAGCGTCATATCGGAATCCGGCTGTGGTAGTAAATTTTTGATTCCATTGGTATTCTGCCTGAAGAAAGAGTGCCCCTTCCGGCTGATTCCTAACGGTCAGTGAATCTTCACCAACAAATACATCTGCCCTTACATAGTTTTCATCAAATGAAATTCCGGTTGTGATCAGAAAACGGTCTGTCGGATCGTAATCAATTTGTAATTCACCTCCATATCGAACTCCCACATTATGTTTGTCGGAGGGCCTCACATTGCCTTGATCGTCGATAGGCCTGAATGCGACGCCAAAAAGCCGCCCCTTGAGTGTATAGCTGAGGGATGGATTGATTCGATGAGTCAGAACCGGAATCAGAGTTATCCGATCTGACAATCCCTCATTGGATCCGGTCACAGGATCACCTCCCAACTGAATAGCACCCGGCCTTAATGGGTCACCCAACCCATTCCAATAGAGAAATTGTTGATTTCGGTTCCGGCGTACAGCGGAATAGAGAGAAAAGTCGAGAAAATCAGTAATATTCCATCCCATTTTGGAATAGAATTCAATTCCTGTTGACTCGTTGTTCTGCAGATATCCTTTGTTTTGTTGTAATTTACCGCTGAACCAGTATCCAAATCGATTACCGACCTGCTGAGATCGTCCGAACAGAATTCCGCTAAAGGGTCTGAAATCAGATGCTCCTTCCCAGCTTCCTTTCCATTGATCGTAACGAACAGGCTCATAAACGCCGCTGTATAGCCGAACGGTTGTCTCCGGTTGATCCGGAAAGTCGCTGGTGATCAGGTTGATAACCCCGCCTAAAGCGCCACCCCCATATAGAGCAGAGCCCGGGCTTTTCAAAACTTCAATTTGCCTGGTTTGTGTGAGGGGAAGTCCATCAAAATCAAACCCACCCTGATCAGGGCCCATCAATGGCACGCCATCCACGAGTAACAGTACCCGGCTGCCAACACCGTAAGCGAAACCCGAGGAGCCTCGAACGTTTACTGAATTTCCTAAAACCTGAACACCCGGAACGTGATCAAGTGCCTGATCCAATGAGGTGATATTTCGTGAATGGAGTTCTTCAGGTGTAATTATATTCATACTTACAGAAACCTTTCCGATTAACTGACTCCGTCTTGATGCGGTGACAACAAGTTCTCCCGATCTGTAAATGATGGGAGTTAAAATGATTTCCATGACAACTGTATCACCTTCGATAAGTTCAACGGTTATAGTCAATGTCTGAAAACCCACCATTGAAAACCTGATTTGTTGCTCGCCGGATGGAAGCCCGGATAGTGAAAACCGGCCGGATGCATCCGTACTTGTACCTCTGGACAATTCGGGTAGTGTGACGTGAACACCCGGAAGTGTTTCACCGGATTCGTTCATTACGATTCCTTCAACTGTTGAGAATCTGTTTTGACTATAAACGTCGGCCGTACTGCAGACTGCTGACAACATAAACGCAAGTATTAGAACGGATATGTATCTAAGGGTTCGTTCCATGGCTCAGGGTTCAGGTGGAAAGGGGGGGAGTTGATTAAAATCGACATGGATAGAGATCTCAGTAGTGTCCCCTTCAACAATGATCACCCCATCATTTTCAGTGTAAACGCCAAGAGGCCGCCAGTCCAGTAAAATTTGTGGCCCGAATTGATTGGCGATGATGTTGTACACATAGGCTCCGTTGAGTACTTCGTCAACGATGAACGTATCTTCATCAACGTTTCGTTTTAACTCATCACTGGTTCTCAGGTTATCAATCTCCAATAAAATATCTGAAAACTGATTTGGGATAAAAGGAAGGGGGACAAAAAAGAGCAATCTCAATTCATCCTCAGGAGGCCATTCACCTGAGTAGGTAACGGTACCTATAATCACACCAACTGGTTCCGGATCTTCTAATGGGGGTTCCAAACCTCCTTCACATCCCATAATGAGAAGCACAAGCAAAGCCAAGCAAAGATTAAAACCAAATCTGAAGTGAGTCACAGAATTATTTTTTTAATCAATATGCTTAAGAGTAATGAACTTATCAATACTCTTTGATAACTATTCATTAAATACAGGTTCAGCTAAAAAATATTAAGGCAGAGTCTCTATTGCTTTTTTTATTCTTCGGTTCACACACTCTTTGCCCAGCAGTTCCATAGATGTGAACAGATCCGGGCCAAAACCCTGGCCGGTTACTGCAATACGAAGTGGCATCATCAGCTTACCGAATCCGACCTCCTCCTTATTAATTACTTCCTCCAATTGGGATTTAAGAGTGGCTGCAACAAACTCATCATCAGACAATGATTGAATCTTATCAAAGTACAATTTAACAAGCCGGTTGCTGTCGTCCTTCCATTTTTTAAGTGCATTTTCGTCAACCTCTTCGGGATCGTTGAAGAAAAAGCTGCCCATGGTAATAATTTCATCAATTTTACTGACTCTCTCTTTCAGCAAACCGATCGCTTTTTGCAGAAAAAGGTCATCCGTTGATTGAATTGTTTCATCATCAGAAGTTTCTTTAATTCGGTCTGCCAGTTCAGCATCACTATGTTGTCTGAGGTAGTGTTCATTATACCAAAGTAATTTTTTGTGATTGAAAACAGCCCCCCCTTTACTTACCCGGTCGAGGGTAAAGAGACGACACAAAGAGTCCATCGATTGAATCTCACTATCATCACCCGGGCTCCATCCAAGATAGGCCAGGAAATTGACAAGTGCCTCCGGTTCATAGTGATTACTGATGTAATCTTTTGTGTTAATCGGGATTCCTTCCGACTCCGCTTTTCGTTTGGATAGTTTGCCACCACTTGGCGACATGATGAGGGGGAGATGAGCCATTTGTGGCATCTCCCATCCAAAGGCTTCATAAAGAAGCACATGTTTGGGAGTACTGCTGAGCCACTCCTCGCCACGTATGACATGCGTAATTTCCATACTATGATCATCCACTACATTTGCCAGATGATACGTAGGCATTCCATCAGATTTCAGTAAAACCTGATCATCAAGGCCTTTTGACTCAAACGATACATGACCGCGGATAATGTCATCAAATCGTATCGTTTGCCTGCGGGGCACTTTTAATCTGATCACATATTCCTCACCTGCTTGCAGTTTTTTTTCTACCTCATCACTTGGAAGAGTCAGGCTGTTTTTCATCGATTGGCGGGTGATCGAATCATATTTTGGGGAGGGATTTCCTGACTTCTGCAATCGTTCCCGCATTTCATCAAGCTCATCGGTGGTATCGAAAGCATAATATGCAGCTCCCTTCTCAATCAATTCGAGAGCATATTTATGATAGATCTCCTGACGTTCACTCTGCCGGTACGGGCCATGTTCACCGGGATGAGCGGGGCCTTCATCTACTTCAATACCACACCATTTCAGGGAATCCAGAATATCCTGCTCAGCATTCTCTACGTATCTGTTCTGGTCGGTATCTTCAATACGAAGAATAAATTTTCCATAATGATGTTTTGCAAAGAGATAATTGTATAGAGCGGTTCTCAATCCACCGATATGTAGAAATCCGGTAGGTGAGGGTGCAAATCGAACTCGGACAGTGCCTTTCATGTAGATAAGGGGATTATTATTAATTCATTCATTTAATCGTTTAATCAGCCTCAAAAATACGGTGAAATCTTAACGATGGCTAATTTATTCAGGAGAATGATTATGCATTAAATTGTTCAGATGATTTTGTATTTTCAAACAACATCCAATCAAATCGACTCATTATGATATTTGCACGAATATTACTCTATCTTTCATTGGCAACAGCATTTCTTTTTATTCTAAGTGGATATGGATATCAATGGGGCCTTTGGTCTCTGGGGTTTGGGTTTACAATTTTGCGATATAGTGCATACGCTGCAATTGGATTAACGGTGGTGAATCTGGGCTCACTTTTGGTTTACAGAAAATCGAAAAGCCGCGCTATTACCTATTTGATCATATCGATTGTGATGACGGTTTTGGTTGCCGGAGCAGCGATCTTTTGGCAGCAGAAAGCGCAATCTGTTCCACCCATCCATGATATTACGACCGATATCGAAAATCCTCCTGAATTTGTGGCGATAAGCCGACTGCGGGCGGATGCGCCGAATCCACCGGAATATGCAGGTGATGAAACTGCGGCAGCTCAGAGAGAAGCTTATCCACACATCGCTCCACTTTATTTGGAAGCTGAATTGCAAGAGGTGATGGATCATGCAGTGATAACACTCATTAACAGAGAATGGGATCTGGTTGCCATTAATCGTAAAGAGGGCCGGATTGAAGCGACCGAAAAATTGGCTTGGTTCGGATTCAGAGATGATGTGGTTCTGCGTTTTACTGAAGAGAATGGAATGACGCGAGTTGATATGCGATCCAAATCAAGAATAGGAAGAGGTGATGTTGGTGTGAATGCCAAACGAATAGAAAAATTCCTGAATGATCTGAAACGTGATTTTTGATTCTTAAAAACCTATTTATTTTAAGGTTTTTGTTGAAAGTTCAAGGATAGACAAATAATATCTAATGACTGATAATAAATAGCGTGTGATATTCTATTAATTAAATAAATAATTAATTAAACCTATGAAAATACCCCGTTTCCATCTGGCATTTCCGGTTAAGGAACTTGATAAAACCCTTATTTTTTACCGAGATCTGCTCGGATGTAAAACAGGACGAAGTTCAGAAAAGTGGATCGATTTTAATTTTTGGGGACATCAGGTAGTGGCTCATTTAAGTCCGGAAGATGCCGGGAAATCGGCATCGAATGAGGTAGATGGTCACCAGGTACCGGCAAAACATTTTGGTGTGATCTTAGAGTGGGATGAATTTCATCAGCTTGCTGACCGATTAAAAAAGCATGGGCAGAAATTTGTGATTGACCCATATATACGGTTTAAAGGATTACCCGGTGAGCAAGCCACTATGTTTTTATTGGATCCAAGTGGTAACGCTCTTGAATTTAAAGCATTCAAAGATGAAAACCAGATATTTGCCAAATGAAATGGTACTGTCATTCTCTTTTTTTCTGACTCACTGTTTATCTTATATTTGAGACAAATTCAATCCCGTTATGAAAAACAAAATACGCCTCTCGATTATACTAACCACTCACGGAAAAGAAGCGCACTTTAATGAGTTGCTTAGTGGGGTGTTGTCGTTTGAGGGTGAATATTTTGAAGTGATCGTCATTAATGACAGTGCGGATATGATAACGACCACTTTTATTGAGAGAGAAATCAGTAAAAGTAACAATGACCGTATCTATCTGTTTAATCACTCTGAGAAACGAGGCCGCGGTGCTTCATTGAATGAAGGGATTGTACAGGCTGAGGGATCACTAATATGGGCACCGCTTCGTGCCGACAGATTAAACGAATCTCTTCTGGTGGAAGCCATCAACCGTTTCAGGTCAGAACCGGTGGCATTTTGGGTGATGGATTACAATCTGCCGGAAAGTGCTGAAGAGTGGATAGATAGTGCCGGTGACGGTGATCTTCCGGAAGACAGCTGTATGGTTTGGAACAGAGACGTGATCAGAGCTGATCAATTGTTCTTTAATCCCTTTATGGAACAACTGCACGGCGCTGAGTTGACTTTCAGATTGGCACATGATCATGCATGGAAGAAAACAGATCCGTTTTTTGTGATCGCTGAAGATCAATCCTGTATTGCATCAGAACAAGATCAAAAAGAATTTTTATATAGTGCTTTACGAGGGAATCCCGATGCAAATGTCCGAGCGAGCTTGCTTACAAAGCTTAATGAAAGTAGTTTCATTAATAGCAAAATAGAAGCTGATCATCAGAATCTGGTTGAAGCCCGGAAATTTTTACAGTTAGGAGATGCCAATAAATCGCTGGAGTTGATTAATCTTTTTTTGAAAAGGAATCCGGAAAATCAAGAGGGTTTCCGAATTAAAATTGCATCACTTGAAAAACAACGACGGCATGTTGAAGCAGCAGAATTAAAACACAACCTCTACAAAAAGCGAAAAAGTTTAAATACGGCTCCTGCAGTGCAAGAGAATATTCAAGAGGAACCATCAGCTGAAAAATCACAATCACAATCACAATCACAATCAATTGAATTGTCAGTAGTTATTCCTACTACTGCACACGGAAAACTGATGTTGGAACAAGCATTGGTAAGCCTGGAACAGACGGTTGATAAAAGCAGCACAGAACTGATTGTGGTTGATAACGCCAGTATTGATGATACATTTGATTATCTGGAACAATTAACAAAGAAAGAATATCTGAATATCAAAGTGATTGTAAATCAGGTAAACAAGGGATTCGCTGCATCTGTAAATCAGGGACTTAACATGGCCAAAGGAGATTATGTCATGGTGATGCATAATGATGTGGTTCCTCATAAAGATTGTACCGGTAAATTAATGCAGACGCTTAAACAGTCGAAAGAGGTTGCACTGGTCGCCCCGCTTTTAAATCAAACAGAGCTCAAAAAGCAGAGAATAGATCGAGAAACCGAGGATAAAATAGTAGCTGTAGATCTGGTTGATAGTTGCTGTTTTATGGTTCGAAAAGAATTGCCTGTTCGTTTTGATGATGGATATCAAGCCTGTTATTTCGAGATGAACGACTATTGTAAACAGATTAAAGAGCATGGGGCATCGATTGTAGTTGTAGCAGATGCTACAGCAGAACATCATCAAGGCGGTTCAACAGAAAGTATGGCATTTCATCTGAACCCGGAGGCGAAGTGGAAAAACAGGGCGCGCTATTTAAAAAAATGGATGCCGGGCAAGCCCAACAAAATTCCGGCTGAAGGTAATCATGCTGAGAGATTCCAAAAACTGGGCGCACCCTATAATCCAGTCTCACCGGATAGTGAGTGGGTTGAAACAATTAATAAATATCTGACCAATGAAGTTCGTACAGAAATACTCCGAGGGAAATGGACAGAGGATGAATTACTGACCATCATTCTGACTTTATTGATCGCCGATGAGCGTGAGTTATTGAGATCATTGGAAGATCGAATGGTTGATGCAAAACCCGATAGTCAACTACTGACTCTTATTATTCTCTATTACTTTAACAAAAATATCTTTTCAAGATGTCGTCATTATATCGGGATGTCTGAGGATCAGGAACCATTATTTGAATTTTTTGATCTCAAAATGTTGGTGACGGATAAAGAATTTGACAAAGCGATACCCCTTCTAAACCGTCTGTTGGAGAAATATCCATCGAGTCCGGAGCTTTTTTATTTGGCTGCAGAGGTGTACAAAAACAGTAATGAAGAGGGAGAAGCGAAATCATTTTATGCGATGGCTAATCAACTGGATCCATTTCGGTTTCGAAATGAAGATGTAGCCTTCGATATCAATATTTAACTTCAGCTATCAGCTATCAGCTATCAGCTATCAGCTATCAGCTATGAGCTATGATCTATCAGCTTAAGCGGAAAATAACCTATCGACCAGTTCTGTTACAAAATTTTTATGTTCGGGTTTTAGAAAAACACTTCGCAGAATGGTTGCGGTTGGCATATCCGGGTTAAAATCCGGAAATTTCTTAATAAATTGGTCTGCCGGAATTGAAAAAAGACTAAGATGGAATCCATTTTTCTTATCAGACATACCCTTTTGAAATATTTCTTTGTTTATAAGATTGAGTTCACTGATATTTTTGGTGGCCGGTATTTTAAAGTAACCGACAATATCGAGTTGTGGGGGTAGATATATGGACCAATCCGGGTGGTTGTTTATTAATCCGGAGAATTCTTCTGCTGCGGTTTTACATCTGTGAAGTATGCTTCCAAGCCCGTCTTCAGTTAGAGGCAGTAACTGCAATGTTGCCCAAAGTGCTGCTGCCGAGGCGCCTGCACGGGAGCATTCAAGACTTATTTCTCCAAGGTGAAGTTCATCTGAGGTGAAATAGGTATATGGAGAATCGTGTTTAAAAAAGGTTCCAACATCGGGGTCTTTATAAAGAACACACCCACAACCGTACGGTTGCAGGCCATGTTTATGTGGGTCGATGACAATACTGTCACATTCATGAAGAGAATCCCAATCTACTTTTGATGAAAGTTTATCCCCAATTATTTTAAAAAAACCACCGTATGCGGCATCTGCGTGTATTCTGAAACCAACTTTTTTTGCCAGTTGATTAAGTTTTGAAAGGGGTTCTACCGTTCCCAGACCTGTTGTTCCCATTGTAACCACCAATGTACCGATCTGAGAAGCGTGTTCTGCAATAAAATCAAAATCCGGTATTCCATCTGCTGTGCATGGAATCTCAATAAAATCACAATTCAATACGCCACACATTCTTTTGTGGGTGTAATGGGCGTTGGATGTGGCTGCAATGGCTTGATCCGGATGAAGCTCCCTGGCGACAAACAGGGCTTCCAGATTCGCTATCGTTCCGGCGGATGTAAGATGCCCCAGATATCCACTGCCGTAACCCATCATCTCCGCCAGTGCAGAGATCGACTCTTTTTCCATAGCCGATGTCGGTGGCCCACCATCCAGGGCATGATTATTGGGATTGATAGACATGGCCAATGAGTAAGCGAGCCATGCTATAGGATGAGGTGGTTTCAACATCTGACCGGCATATTGAGGATGATGAAAGGGATAGTTCCCTTCCAATCTCTCCTCCAAACGGTGCAATATCTGTTCTATCTCTTTAAATTGATTTGGAGACAAGTTATTTTCGGAATCCATCTCACCGAATGACCGGCGCCATGAATCGAGATTTCTCAGGGATGTTGATAGTATTTCTAAATATGGCTCAAATGAGTTCAAAATTGTCTATTTGAGGGTGAATACAACTCCAAGTGAAAGCACCTGAGCAACCTGCAATTCGTTTGAAAAATCATCATCATAAACTAAATCGAGACTGAGAGAGGCATTCATAAAACGGTTGATTGTACCGGTAATTGTATTTGAAAAAATAAGATCTGTATTTTTAACAGATTTGCCAAAAGCAGTAAAAGTATTCAGAGATGACGAATAAGAGAGATTGGTTGCAATTCCTGTTTTTAAACTTGAACCAAAAGTAAAACCGGCTTCTGATCTAAAACGATCTCCATCGGCAAGGCCGTAAACCGGTCCAAGTTTTTCATCTTTGATAAAAGTTTGTTGCAGACCGAGACCCAGTTCAACAGAAATAGTTTCATTGGGGATATAGGCTAATCCGGCATCCTGTGTAAAATAGGCAGGTGACAAAAATCCGGATATTTTCAAAACCGATCCATCCTCGCCGCTACCGTAATTAAACCCATCATCGAACTGAGTGCTGAACTTGATATTACCATAAAGTTTAAAATCTGAATCGTCTTCAGCAAGATCATATAGAAATTTGTTTTTGATGAATAAACGATCGTCAATCTTCCTGACACCTTCATCTTCCACTTTCGTTTTACCAAAACGAGCATTTACCATGAACCCGTATGAGAATTTTCCATGATGATATAAGGAAGTAAAAGTTGTACGCCCGGTGGCTGCAATGTTATTTACACCTCCTTTGGCCCAGTTTGAATAGGATGCTTGTGATCCGCTTATTCCAACATCCCAGGTAGATTGCCAACCATTAAGTGAGTCTGGAAACGTAATAGATTCCTGGGCATTAAGACTATAAGTAAAAGTGAATGAAATAAGAGTAAACAGGAAAATCTTATACATGAGAGAGAATACTACGGAATTATATTTACTTATTGGTTAAAAGCACTTGCATAGGCTGATCATCCTCAACATGGAGAGTCACTTGTTCGTTCAATTTCGTGGGAACATCAAACCCAACAATCCCGGCAAGAATGGGATATTTTCGGTGTCCACGATCAACCAATACAGCGACAATTACATTTTCAAATGAAGAGAGGTTCTCAATTTTTTGGATGATACGGAACATCGATCCGCCGCTAAAAATAACATCATCAATGATAAAAAGGACTTCATCCTTTTTGATCTCTTTTAACGTAACAGTCTCACCATTATCGGAGTGTAAATTTGAAAGGCTGATCTTTGATCCTGACTCTTTTTCAAGGATTCTTTTGATAATTTGGGCGATGGCAAAGCCGCGATGATTTACTCCTATTAAACGAAAAGGTTGACTGTGGGCTTCTTCCAAAATCTGAAAAGCCATTCTGTTGAGTGTGCGTTCGATCCGATTTTTGTCCAGAAGAATCATAAAATATATGTAGATGGATTAATTTGAACAAATTATCCAAATATTTGATTATATAAAACAGAAGATAAGATACAAGACCATATTTGAATAGTCAGGGGGTTGTAAAAATGCAAGTTACAACAAAACGAACATATAAAGAGACGCTCTTCCAATGGATTTGGCAACAGTCTGAATTCAACAAAACAAGTTTGAGTACAACATGTGGAAAACAATTGGAAATCATCGATCCGGGGCGGTTGAATCATGGCGCAGGCCCGGATTTTCTGGGTTCAAAAATGATTGTAGATGGTTTGTTGTGGCATGGACATGTTGAGGTGCACAGGCAATCGAGTGAGTGGAACCATCACAGACATCAAATGGATCCGGAGTATGACAATGTTATTTTACATGTGGTTTATGAACATGATGCAGCCGGAAAAGTTTTTAGATCTGATGGATCAAAACCTTATACACTGAACCTGAAACCCTATTTGAGTAACCCGCTAAATGAACTTGTCGGAATTAAACAAACGTCTGGAATTCCATGCAAGGGAAAATTGGCATTTATCAATCAGAGAGCTTTTGAAAAGCAGATCGCAAAGGTTTCTAAAGAGTATTTTGATTATAAAGTCCAAGAGATACTTTCTGAATATTCACCTGAAGGGACGGTGTCAGAGTCCTGGATAAACGCTCTTATTGTTCAGGTTTATAAGACACTTGGAATTCCGTTGAACAGAGACCAGATGCGAGAGTTGGCATATCTGATGATATCCGATCCTTCATCAACTAACAATCCGGATTCATTTATAGCTTATGGGATAAATCTGGCATTTGGTGAATTAAATCAACAAAAAAAGATTTGCTGGACAGAGAGCGGGATGCGTCCTGCGAGCAGGCCAAAAGTTAGAGTGAAACAGGCTCTGGCTCTACACTTCCATCTGATCACTAACCCTTTTGACATCTATTTGAAAAACCCGGAAGAGTCATGGAACGAACTCCTTAAGTCTGTACAGCCGGAGATGCTACCGGGCAAAACAAGATTGCAGATGATCAAACATACGGGATATCTGCCTTCCATTTATCTGTTGGGTCAGTTGCTTCAATCAACGAACTTAATGGACACTTCCTACAACATTTGGTTGTCAGATCCACACAAGATACCTGATGAGATTCAAAAACCTTTCAGGGATGCCGGTTTTGTTATTAAGGGAAAAACAAAGACGTTTGGCCTTGCCCATCAATTAAAGAGGTATTGTAACCAAAGAGAATGTTACAAATGTAATCTGTTTAAAAGTGCAATTCGTTCTTGACTGATTTGAGATCTCTCTCTATCTTTGGTGTCTGTCAATAAAATGATTATAGTGCCCGGTCGTCTAATGGCAGGACACCTGGTTTTGGTCCAGGCAGTGGGGGTTCGAATCCTCCCCGGGCAACACGTATTTTGAAAGGATACCAAAGAGGTACCCTTTTTCTATTTTAAACTTGATCACATAACTTCGTTGGATACACCATTAGCCATATTTGCAGGGAGAAGTAATTTGGCATTGTCTCGAGCTATTGCTGAAAGTTATGGCACTGAACTTGGAGAGGTAACCATCAAGTCTTTTTCAGATGGCGAACTGTATGTGAAATATGAGCAGAGTATCAGGGGCGAGGATATTTTTGTGATTCAGTCAACTCCACCGCCCGGAGACAATATTATTGAATTATTGATCCTTTTAGATGCGGCGAAAAGGGCATCCGTGAAGAGAGTGACTGCAGTGATCCCTTATTTTGGATATGCAAGGCAAGATAGAAAAGATCAACCACGGGTTTCAATTGCATCAAAATTGATGGCGAATGTATTGGTTGAAGCCGGTGCTGATCGCATTTTAACAATGGATTTACACGCATCACAGATACAGGGATTTTTTGATATTCCACTGGATCATCTGTATGCAAGCCGAATTTTCATTGAATATTTTAAGAAAAACCCTATTGACAATCTGGTTGTAGTTGCACCGGATGTGGGTAGTTTAAAGATGGCCCGTTCTTATTCTAAAAAGTTGGGAGCGACTCTTGCATTTATTGATAAGAGAAGGCCAAAGCAGAATGTAGCTGAAGTGATGAATATCATCGGTGAGGTAAAAGGGAAACATGTATTGATTGTAGATGATTTGATCGATACAGCAGGAACCATTACCAATGCAGCCGTAGCTTTGAAAGAACGGGGAGCTCTCAGTGTGATGGCAACATGTACGCACCCGATTTTATCCGGGCCTGCATTCCAACGAATCGAAGATTCACCGATAGATGAATTGTTAGTTACAGATACGGTACCTTTGAGAAAGCCGTCTGATAAAATAAAGGTGTTGAGTGTGGCCGGTATATTCGCAGAAGCGATCCAGCGAATACATACAAATGACACGATTAGTGCACTATTTGATGATTAATTGAATTGATAAAACAAAACTATGAAGCAACCTGAATTATACAACCTTGTAGGTGAAAAAAGAGATGCAGGAAACAAATCCGCAGCTATTCTACGCCACGAATTAAAAGTACCAGCAGTACTCTACGGTCCGAAAGTAAAAGAGAATATCCATTTTTCTATCGAAGAGTCAGATCTTGAGAAAATCCTCTCTGTAAGTCAAACAAAACTGCAAAATCTTACGATTGACGGGAAAGAGTATAAAACTCTTCTTAAAAAAGTGGAATACGATCCGGTTACTGACCGTGCACTGCATGCAGATTTCTATGTACTGGACAAAAATACCCGGGTTAAACTAAGAGTTCCCGTTCGATTGAAAGGTATTGCCAAAGGAGTACGTGATGGAGGTGGACGAGTACTCCAGCCGCTGCGGATTGTAAATGTCAAGGTATTACCGGAGAAAATTCCGGCGATGTTTGAATTGGATATAACCGATCTGGACATTGGGCACTCATTACATGTGTCTGAGTTGGACATGGAAGGTATTGATCCACTTGACAATCCAAATCAAACGATTGTAACCGTCGTGCCACCAAAATCTGAATCAGCATTTACTTCGGATCTTGAAGTTGAGGAAGAAGATATTCTGGAAGAAGGGGAATTAGCTGAAGGTGAAGAGCTTGAGGAAGGCGAGGAAGCTGAAGGCGAAAAAACTGAAGGGGAAGAGACCAAAGAGTCCAAAGACTCCAAAGAATAATCTATCTCAACCTTATGGCACTGATTGTAGGCCTGGGAAATCCCGGGATCGAATACAAAGGAACACGCCATAATATCGGTTTTGAACTGATAGATAAGATATCTGAAGTATTGACCATTCCCCTTAAACCGGGTAATGGTCTTTTCTTTATAGGGGAGGGTCAATTTAAAGGGAAAAAGGTATCTTTGGTGAAACCGTCGACCTTTATGAATCAAAGTGGAAAAGCAGTTAAGAAGGCTTTGGCTACTACCGGACATTCCCTGACTGATTGTTTGATTTGTTATGATGATATTCATCTGGAGGTGGGTCAAATCAGATTAAAACCCGGTGGAAGTCCGGGAGGGCATAATGGATTGCATGATATTTTTACAGAATTGAATACAAGAGATATTCCACGACTCAGAATAGGTGTAGGTAATGATTTTCGGAGAGGCCGGCAGTCCGATTATGTATTGTCGCCTTTTAGCAGTGAACAGAGGCCACTGGTTGATGAAGCACTTGATATTGCATCAGAAGCAGTGTTAACTTTTCTTCGTGGTGGTATGAGCCTGGCAATGAATGAATTTAATTAACTAACTAATCAAAGGAAGTAAGATCATTAACCGAAACAACAACTACCTATCAATATGAACACGTTTAATACCATTATTTATTTGATACCGCTTGCCGGAATTGTGGCTCTCGCGTACACCTACTTAAAGTCAAAATGGGTTTCAAAACAGGAGGTTGGAACCGAAAGGATGGCCCGAATTGCCAAAAACATTTCAGATGGTGCCATGGCTTTCCTGAAAGCTGAATATAAAGTACTCAGTATTTTCGTGATCTTTGTAGCCATACTACTGGGAGTTCAGGGTTCACTGCAGGTGAATTCATCACCCCTAATGGCACTCTCTTTTGTAGTGGGCGCTCTCTGTTCCGGTTTGGCAGGGTTTATTGGAATGAAAGTAGCAACCAAAGCGAATGTAAGGACCACTCAGGCGGCTCGAACCAGCCTGGCCGAAGGGCTGAATGTGGCTTTCAACGGTGGCTCTGTAATGGGTCTGGGTGTTGTCGGTTTGGGAGTTCTCGGTATTGGACTTCTGTTTGTACTTTATAGCAATCTTTTTGGAATAGATAATATTCAGCAGATTCTGACGGTCATTACCAGTTTCTCTTTTGGAGCTTCATCTATCGCCCTTTTTGCTCGTGTGGGTGGAGGTATTTATACCAAAGCGGCTGATGTAGGTGCTGACCTTGTTGGTAAGGTAGAAGCAGGTATACCGGAAGATCATCCGCTTAACCCGGCAACTATCGCTGATAATGTAGGTGATAATGTAGGTGATGTGGCCGGAATGGGTGCTGACCTTTTTGAATCTTATGTGGGTTCCATCATCGGTACGATGGTACTTGGGGCAGCATTCCTTGGATTAAACGGATTTGAAGCCACCAACCAATTTGGCGGGCTTAATGCCGTTCTGCTTCCACTCGTTCTTGCCGGTATCGGCATATTGACTTCAATTCTGGGTACGTTTTTTGTGAAAGTAAAAGAGGGAGGGAATCCTCAAAAAGCGTTGAATACAGGAGAATTTGTTTCCGCTGGTGTCTTGTTAATTGCCTCTTATCTACTGATTAACTGGATGCTTCCTGAAAGCTGGGAGTTTGCCGGTCAAACCGTCACTGCGATGGGTGTATTTTGGGCAACCATCTTTGGTTTGGCTGCCGGTTTGTTAATTGGTTTGATCACAGAACATTATACAGGAACAGGTACAAAACCTGTTTGGAGTATTGTAAATCAGTCTGTGACCGGTTCTGCCACTAATATTATTGCGGGAATTGGTGTAGGAATGATTTCAACAGCGATCCCGATTATCATCATTTCAGTGGCAATCATCGGATCTTACCATTTTGCAGGCCTTTACGGTATCGCTATTGCAGCCGTAGGAATGCTATCCAATACAGGTATTCAGCTTGCTGTTGATGCTTATGGCCCCATATCTGACAATGCAGGTGGTATTGCGGAGATGAGTGACCTGCCACCGGAAGTTCGACAAAGAACTGACAAACTGGATGCCGTTGGAAACACGACAGCAGCCATCGGGAAAGGGTTTGCAATTGGATCTGCAGCTCTCACAGCACTGGCACTATTTGCTGCATTTGTCACTTCATACAACGTAGCCAATCCTGAAAGCATTCTTACAGGAATCGATATAACAGCTCCTAAGGTAATGGCGGCACTCTTTGTGGGGGCTATGCTTCCTTATCTTTTTTCTGCCCTCTCCATGCAGGCAGTGGGCCGTGCGGCGATGTCTATGATTGAAGAGGTCAGAAGACAATTCAAAACTATTCCTGAATTGACAGCCGCTCTTTCCGTGATGAAAAAAAATGAAGGAAAAGAGATGAAAGATTGGAATGATGCAGACCGGGCCACGTTTGATGCCGCAGATGGCAAAGCGGAATTTGCCAAGTGTGTTGAAATTTCAACATCAGCTTCCATCCGTGAGATGGTCGCACCCGGTTTATTGGCTGTGACCGTTCCGGTTCTATTTGGGTTTATAGGGGGGCCTGAGATGCTCGGTGGACTCCTTGCAGGTGTAACAGCCTCAGGTGTATTACTTGCACTTTTTCAATCAAATGCAGGAGGTGCGTGGGATAACGCGAAAAAAATGATTGAAGAGGGAGTTGAAATCAATGGAGTTCATTACGGAAAAGGTTCTGACCCTCATAAAGCTGCTGTAGTTGGTGATACAGTGGGTGATCCTTTTAAGGATACTTCCGGTCCATCACTGAATATCCTGATCAAATTGATGGCGGTTGTGGCACTTGTAATTGCTACAATGATTTAAAGTGAGAAGTGAGAAGTGAGAAGTGAGAAGGAAGGCAAAAAGCAGAAGGCAGAGGGCAGAAGGTTGTCTGCTCTGACTGTCGTTTCTTTCCATTTCTGATGATGAAGTTATTAAAAAAGCCCCGGTGTGAAGACATTGGGGCTTTTTTATTTGTGAATACTCAGAACGCGGAAGGCAAAAGAGAGAGGGGTTATATTTAGAGATTTGTTCAAAAGGATAGAAATTTGTTGGTAGATTATCATTATTTCAATCTAAAAAATTATCTACATATATCCCTTTACTTTTAAAAGTACAATCTGGATTTTTCGAAATTAATGTAAATTAATGTAAAATATTTGTAACAAAATATCCTCTCAGTCATCTTTGAATTACACTTAAACATCAAGTACAATCAAGGAGGTAGATATGAAAACCATATCAATCAATAAATCAATTGTAACCCTTTTAGTTGGTGTACTTTTAATAGTAATGGCAATATCCGGTTGTGAAAGTAATATACCAACCCAGCATGTGGAGGAGATTGCAACATTAGAAGACAACACTGCAAGTTTGGAGGAACAGAGCCAAACTTCTGAAGGAAGTCTGTTGAAAGATATTATTAGGGATTTGGAACCTGGTATCATTTCAAAGTCTTACTTTACTGAAACGATGCGTAAACTATTGGAAGAGAATGGAATCGATCCTGAGCAAGTACGGTCATCGAATGATATTCCTGAGAATATAAAATTGTTGAGAGGTGAGGAAGCATTGATTGAATTTTCCAGTGAGTGGGAACAAAATGATAAAAGCGCGGAAAAATCATTTTCACCTATGTTCGATCCTGAAATATCATCCGAGTATCCAGTATTCTTTCTTAGTCAGTCCGCAGTTCCGGCAACTACGGAGTTTGTCATATCAGAAACTGGAAGTTCTCCGACCAACGGCAGTGTTACCGTTAATTATCAAGGTATACAGATAACCACCAATTATACAAGTACCTGGAACGCGATAGCCGTAGCTAATACAATTAGCCACAATATTAATACCCACTCGAGTATTCAACTTAGCGCCTCAGTGAGTGGGACTACCGTTAAGGTAACCGAAAAAAGAGACGGGTGTTCCTATAATGGGAATTTGGTTTCTGTCTCTCATACAAATGGAACCCATATAACAGTGAATAATGACTCTTTCTATATGAAAGATGGGCATGATGGCGAAGGATGGTGTCCACCTCCACCCCCACCTCCATCAACTGTTTCTTTGGATTGGGGTTCATTTATAAATACTAATTCAATTTCCGGTGCAATTCAGATGGGATCATATACTTGGGCTTCAGTAAATTTATACTATCTCTCGGTTGCCAGCCATTCTTACAACGATGGATTCCTTATTCTTGACCAATTTGATGAATGTTATAATTGCAACCAAGTAGCTGCCGGACTCGTAACTTCGAAAAATCCAGCAGCTCCTTCTGAGTATTGGCAGCAATATGGTCAACATATATGGTGGTTTCATCCGGATGATAATGTCCTTTTATATACTATAAGTTATAAATGGACTAATTTTTAATCAGTCTCATAGACTACTTGAGTTTTTTTCCTTATAAGCTAAAAATCTGATTGAATATTTTTAATTGGAAGTGGAATCGTTGTGGTCTTATTAAAATAAAAACTCTGCATCATGAAGTTTTGGTGATGCAGAGTTCTTTTCAATAATTTGATTGTTAAATACATAACAATATTGTGTAATAAAAAATAGATGATTTAAACACTTTTGTTAAAGGAATGAGAGTAAAATATTTTTAATGCATGAAATTTTTATCCAACATATTTTTTATTTTAATCTCTGTGGTCATAGCAATATTTTTCTTTTTCTTCATTGAAGAAAATTCACTTCCCACTGAGTCGATTCAATCTACATGGTCCGAACCGGAAATCCTCTTCATATTGCCGGACAGTGTTGACGGCAACAGATTTCTTTCTGCTAGTGTTGGTAACGGGGAGACGATTTTACTCAGTAACTATACCAAGCGCGCACCTGACTTACATGCTCTTGAGTTTTCATATGTGATACTAATCAAGATTTCTGAAAACGGAATAATGTCTGAGGAGATACTATCCGATGTGAATTATCTGGCAGAAGGGCCTGCGCTCCTTCACCTTTCTGACAATGGGAAATGGCATACTCTATGGGGTGAACGTCGTGAAGATCCCGACTTTGAAAAATGGGAAACCCCTATACCACGAATCAATTTTTTTTCTACATCGCTGATTTACAGAGGGGGTGGAATTGATGAGACTGTAAATTCCGTTGATATATTCAGTGCAGGTTTATTACCGGATGGGGGAGGAGCTATCCGGCCGCCCCGGTTTTCAATCAAGATTGACGAGAGTGATAATCTACACGTTGTGCTACATGCCTGGAGATTTCTTGAAGACGCAGGGGGGATTATGCCGTTTATAACCTATTTACAAAGAAGAAATGATCAGACATGGGAGAAAGCCCGATTTCCTGTAGTAGATGATCATGGATTTTCAAGAGGGGTCGAAGGGGTTATCGAAACGCATGATGGGGATCGACTCATCATTGCCTTTTTTGGCGCTTCACCTGGCGAACAACAAGGTAGTAATGATGTGTTGATTGTAACATCAGATGATAATGGAGATACCTGGAGTGAATCGAAGGCTATTTTCTCATCAGGTACGCAACCTGCTCAGTTCCTCAGATTGTACAGAGACAAGCAGGAGCGGCTGCATCTGTTATGGGGCAGACAAATTGAAGGGCTTCCGGTCCCGAACGAGATGTGGCACAGTATTTCGGAGGACGGCAGTAATACATGGACAGACCCAAAGCGTTTTTTGGTTATAGAGAAACCTCCGGGTGTTTCTGAAAATGGCATTCTCGATTATGATGTAGTGAGTGACAGTTTTGGCTGTATCCATTGGGTTGCCAGAACCTTTGAATTTCGAAGCAGTTTTGGAAGTGGAACTTCAGAAGTAGGAGCGCCAAACCTCTATAGCCGTTGGTGTTCTTCGGATAAACAGTGGAGTGATCCTGAGACCCTTGGATTCATCCGGGATCTCTTTATTACTGCCGCCGTGGATGATGAAGAAGAGAAACTCTATCTCTTTTGGGCCGATGATGTCGAAGACGGGAACCGAAAAGCGATCTATTACTCAATAAAAAGTTTAAAAGAACCAGAACCACCGCGTGTAATCTCAACATCCGGCCCCCTTCAGCTTCATGCCAACTATCCCAATCCTTTTAGTTCTTCCACACGGTTAACGTTTACACTTGTGGAGTCGGCAGAAGTTGAAATAAAGGTCTATGATATGTCCGGCCGTCAGATTCTGCATAAAAATCTTGGAGTAAGGTCGGTTGGCACTCATACTGAAGATATGAATTTGAGTAGCTTTGCAAGTGGGGTTTATATTTATGAAATAGAATTGAATGAAACTTGGCGCCAACAGAGTACCATGACGTATATGAAGTAAGTGAGAAGGCAGAACGCAGAAGGCAAAAGTGAGAAGGGTTATATATAGAGACTTGTTCATAAGGATAGAATTTTGTTGGTAGATTATCTTTATATCAATCTAAATAAATATCTACATATATCCCTGCTACACTTTTAAAAGCACCATTTGGAATATTCGAATCTTATGTAAATTTTATTCAGTGATACTGCAATATTTTAAATGAATATCAATTGTGAGGCTATCGGCTTTTGCGATAGCCTCTGTTAAATAAATCTATAGATGGAACAAAATTCACAAAGATGAAAGCGATCTTTTCAGGATTTATACTTTTTGTAGGAACTGTTGTCGGTTTTCTGTTTATCTCCTCTTCTGGTACTGGTGATCTTCAAAATGAATGGTCTGAACCGACGATTCTCTATGTTTATCCGGTTGAACCCAGTCCAAGAGAACTTCAGGCAGATGTTTATGAAAGCACCATCCGAATTGTGGGTGGATACAGGCATCTTAGAGAGGATCACTTTTTTGAGGATTCGAAAATTTTTTATCTGCAACAGGAAGAAGGTGGTGAGCCGGAGGTTCTGTTAATCCCCACAGATGATTACCCTACCGAAAGGCCCTCCATTTTGCGCGATCGTTCGGGCGATATCCATTTTCTTTGGGGCGACCGCCGGATGGATCCAAATTTTGAAGAGTGGAAAATAGGAAGGCCTCAAATCCTTGGTTTCTCAACCCATGTGATCTATTCCCGGTTTGATGGAACACAGATAATGACACCCGAGCCTATCTATGAAGGCCATCTGCGAGAACTGGTTGGAGGTATAGCGGATCTTCTTTTGCCTGCCCGGTGGGTAGAAGACGGACAGGGACAACTCCATACCGTTTTTGTAGCTGACTCAATTTATACAGCGACTTTCGAAGGAGAAGAAGTGGTTGGGTTTACCCCAGGAATTGCCTATATGATACGTAGTGATACAGGAGAATGGAGCCCACGCCGTTTTTTACATCCGGGTGCAGATGCCGAAATCATCTTGCTTCCTCAGGGGCGTTTGATGATTGTATATTTGGGTTCTACGGGGCCGGGCAATATCAATGATGTGCTGGTTATCACGTCCGATGACGGTGGAGATACTTGGAGTGAACCTCAGCTGGTTTTTTTATCTGGTCATCAACCGGGCCGATTTCTGGGCTTGAAAACGGGGCCTAATGGAGACGTTCATCTTATCTGGGGGCGCCAAACCCGAGGGCTTCCTGTACCGAATGAGTTATGGCACAGTTATAGCGAAGATGGAGGGGATACCTGGTCGACACCGGAATGATTTCTGGAGCTGGATCAAGCGCCGGAAAGTGGTGAAAAATTCATTGTCGATTTTGGGCTGGTTATTGACCGTACCGGCCAGCTCCATTGCGCTGCGATGTTCACTAAATTACAGCAACAACCGAACAGGGTTTTATATTATGGGGTGTGGGATCCGCTAACAAAATCCTGGACTCCTGAAGATTCACCGGTTGTAGCTCCAACAAGTTGGAATTTAAATCTTACAATGGATGAGAGCACAGACAAAATGTATCTTTTTTGGGACGAGCAGCAGGAGAATGCTATCTATTATACTGTGAAAGAATTGGATAAACCGGTTTTGCCTCCAACGATTTCCCCGGCCGGCCCCCTACAGCTCCATGCCAACTATCCCAATCCTTTTAGTTCTTCCACACGGATAACGTTTACACTTGAGGAGTCGGCAGAAGTTGAAATAAAGATTTATGAAATGTCCGGCCGTCAGATTCTGCATAAAAATCTTGGAGTCAAGCCGGTTGGCACTCATACGGAAGATGTGAATTTGAATAACTTTGCAAGCGGGGTTTATATTTATGAAATAGAATTGAATGAAACGTGGCGCCAGCAGAGTACCATGACGTATATGAAGTAAGTAAAAAGGCAGAAGGCAGAAGTGAAAGGGCAAACGGCAAAGGGCAGAAGGGAGCCCCCGGCCATTAAATCGTATCGCCAACAGTCATCCAAACCCCAACATGTCATCCTGAACTTGTTTCAGGATCTCAAGGGCTTTGGTCTTTGAAAGGGTTGTGATTTCATTCGGGAAAAGTTCCCCAAAAGAGATCCTGAAACGAGTTCAGGATGACGATCGAGAGTGGTTTTTTGTTCTATCACTTGTTCCCTGTACCTTGCCACTTCTGCCTTCTGCCTTCTCACTCACTCAATCATTCACTCACAAAAACTTACTCGCCAAATTGGCCAACTCAGAGCGTTCACCTTTTTCAAGATTGATGTGTGCGTAGATATCATTGTTGTGCATCCGGTCAACCAGATAGGACAAACCGTTGCTTTGGGCATCCAGATAGGGAGTATCGATCTGGAAAATGTCGCCGGTAAAGATGATTTTAGTGTTTTCACCGGCGCGGGTGATGATGGTTTTTATCTCGTGCGGAGTCAGATTTTGTGCTTCGTCAATAATAAAAATCACATTGCTCAGACTTCTTCCCCGAATGTAGGCGAGTGGGACGATGGATAATTTCTCATCCTGTACAAGCTCATCTACTTTTTTGTACTGCTTACTCGATTCACTGAATTGATTTTTGATGATGCTCAGATTATCCCAAAGGGGTTGCATGTAGGGATCAATTTTCGATTTAACATCTCCCGGCAGAAAACCCAAATCCCGATTACTCAGAGGCACAATCGGACGTGCCAGATAGATTTGTCGATACTGTCTCCTCTGCTCAAGTGCACAGGCCAGTGCAAGGAGTGTTTTTCCTGTACCTGCTGAACCGGTAATCGATGCAAGCAAGACATTCGGATTCATCAGCGAATGCATGGCAAATGTCTGTTCTGCGTTCCGGGGGGTTACACCATAAGCGCTGACCGGTTTTACCAACTCTACTTTTTTGCTTTTTGGATTGTAATAACCAAGGGCTGAACTGGAATGATTCTTTAAAATATAGTAGTGATTACTGATCGGTTTTCCGGGTTCAATCTCACTGTGTTTGACAGCACCCATTTGATATAACTGATTAATAGAAGTGTTATCCTTAAATGTAAGGTTGGTTTTGCCCCTATACAGATGATCAATATCTTTGATGCGAATGGTTTCATAATCTTCTGCATCCAGGCTTAACGCCCTGGCTTTCAATCTCAGGTTGATATCCTTAGAAACGAGGGTGATTTTTTTGTCCTTTTCCAGTTCACGAAGGCGCAGAGCTGAATTCAATATCCTGTGATCGTTTTTAGCGGATCCAAATACTTTTGAAGCATCCTGTTTACTGCCTTCATCACTCACCACCTTGATATTACCATGTGTTTTTCCATTGAGTGGCACCCACTTCTGGAGCATATTTGCATCCGTTATTTTATCCAGATAACGAATAAACTCCCTGGCATGAAGATTGGTAACCGTATTTCCTTTTTTGAAAGAGTCCAGCTCTTCTAATACGGTGATAGGAATGGCAATATCATGTTTTTCAAAGTTCTTTACAGCATTTGAATCATATAAAAGAACGGAAGTGTCGAGAACGAAAATCTTTTTCGCTTTCTTTTTAGCGGGCATAGGCCTTTCAAATTAAAGTTGGGGTAGTTGCAAAATGTACCTGCGATGATTTATAATTAACTATAATTAAAGAATTACTCATAGTCAATG
>JBBDJK010000150.1:0-2210 GCA_040879905.1 Balneolaceae bacterium
AAAATTAAAGGAATCAAAATCATCAAATGGATGAATTAATGGGTATGGTTAACAGTCCCTTCTGCTTTCACAGCTTTAAAAATAGGTTCAGCGTAGTGCATGAACTCCACATACTTGTGAACAAACTCGCGGCCTGCCTCAATATTATTTGAGTCAAACTCTTTGGCATTCATCATCTCGTCGAAGTAGGTGTGCAGCCCGGCTTCAAACTCTTTTACGATCAGATCACGCAACTCCTTAAGTGAGCCGGTTTTCAGGGCATGGTCTCCAGCCGGAATCACGGGACCGAAATCGGTACCTGAGGGTTTAAGACCGGTATAAGGAGCTCCTTCTGACTCACGATGTAGCCGTACCAGCGTTTCAAAGAAATACATATCGGCCATTTTCCTGATTTGCTCATTTTCGTCTCTTACGTCAAGCGTTTGCTGAAATGAGTTTCTGATTTGCTCTTCCTGTTCTTTATTTACCCAGATCAAGACCAAATTTATATTTCCTGTTTCAAGGGCTTCCTGTGCGGCCAGTACTACCGGGCCGTCCATACTGTCGCAATGTGCTTCAGTATTTTGGGGGATGAGTAATCCTGTAAAAAGGAGTGCGAAAATCAGAAATGTTGATTTTAAAAGTGTGGTTGTAAACATAATGTTCTCCATTTGTTATTGTTGATTTGTACCCAACATAATGAAGAACAGACGGTACTAAAATGAGCTGGATCAAAGAAGTGCAGAAAATCGAGATAATAATATTACCGGAATTACCAAACTCCAAAGATCCGGGAAGTTTACCCCGGTTATCCCATATGACTGACAAATTGTTTTCAATACACTACATCTGAAAAAATTATTGGGCTGATACAATTTCCGAGAGAGCATTCATGTTTTTAACGGCAACCCATTGACGACCCGAAGTGATTAAGCCATCTTGTTGAAATCGGCTCATGATCCGGCTTGCAGTTGTTGTTGAGGTACCGGCCATATCAGCGAGATCTTTGCGGGAAAGTGGGAGCTGAATCAGCAGTCCGTGCCGGTTTCCTTCACCGAATTTGTTGCCTAAAGTTATAAGAATATGAGCAATACGCTTTGTTACGGGTAAGGTGGAAAGATGCCGGATTCGTTGGCGGGATTCACTGAGCCGGTTGGTTGTAATATCCAAAACCGACATTGCTACTGAGGGATAGCGGTTCATAAGATTTCGAAAATCGTTGAGTCTGATCGAAAGAATACACGCAGCGGTTTGGGTTTCCGCTGTTTCATTGTAAACATCTTTGCCGGATGCCGAGAGATTTCCAAAAAAATCGCCCGGTTGCAGCATATCCATTAGTACGATATCACCTTCCGGGGTGTGAACTGCTAATTTAACGTTTCCTGCTACCACTACCCGAAGCATGGTTGAGATATCACCCTGCCGGTAAATAATTTCACTTTTCGAATAATGGATAGCAGTACATTTACCATTCACTTCCAAGAGCTGCTCTTTGGTTAGATCTTGAAAAAAAGATACCATTCCAAGCTTCTCCAACCGAAGATCAACAGTGCAATGATGTCCTTCCATAGGATGGGTACTAAGTGGGGTTTTTCTTTTATCTGACATAAAAAACAGTGTAAAATCTCAATCTTCCAAGCTTGTTTCCTGTTTTTGAGGCAGGAGTAAGTCTTCAAGGAAAAATGCAGATAGTTCAGACCGGCCTTTAAGCCCGGACTTTGAATAGATAGCATTCGTCTGGCTTCTCACAGTTTGGACACTTGTACCACGAACCCCGGCAACCTCCTTGTTGCTCAATCCTTTCAAAAGCAAAAAAGAAACCTCTTTTTCAGCCTCTGTTAAGTCCCAATGATCCAGTTGGTTTTCTATCTCGACACTTAATCCCTTGATATATTTTTTGGATACCTGTTTCCATTTTTGAGCCTCAGCTTGAAGATCTTTCGAATACTTTTGCTCTTTGGCCAATGAGTGTTGCAATCTGAAGCGACCCTGAACCAAATAAAAAACTCCTGCCAGTGAAATAAATCCAACGATAGATTCAAACGTAATATGCCAAAATGCCACCCCTTCATAATAATCATTATAGATATCTATAGATGCCAGAACGGCTATTACAAAAAGGATAGCGGCAATGATCCACCGTTCATTGTTTTTCATTTGAAGATCATTTAATCATCATTTTCTTCCTCATGGTATTCAGCCTCAAGTGCAGATCCGGAATCATGTTCCTC
>JBBDJK010000151.1:0-13198 GCA_040879905.1 Balneolaceae bacterium
CCCTCCGGAAATGGGTTAATCAAGAGAAAATTATGATGTTATAGTGCAATCATCATAGAATAAAAACCCACTTGCTTTAAAGAGTGAGTGGGTTTTTTATTCAACATATCGGGTTCAGAATGGATAATTCAAATCCCGTTTTATCTGCCTTATTTAATCGAACAGGTTGTTTCTGATGATCATGAAAGAAATATTGATCTTTTATATGTATGTGAAGTTCACGTATCTTTGCCGTTGGCGAATGAAGGGACAAATTGGACATTTAGATTTCAGAATCCATCTGACAATTAATAAATAAGAAACAGTTTCAAAACTTAATTTAGTACCAACGTGAGTAAAACGATTTACGATATTGCGAAGGAGGCCAATGTAAGTATTGCAACGGTTTCAAGGGTTTTTAATAACTCAGGCAGTGTACGCGAAAGCACCCGTGAGAAAATTCTGAAGATTGCAGACGATTCGGGATATCATCCTCATGCGTATGCACAGGGCTTGGCGAGTAAGAAGAAAAACTATATTATGATGCTCGTCCCCGTCATGTCCAATTATTTTTTTACAGAAATACTGAAAGGCGCCCAAGGGGTTCTGGCCAGTCATGATATTGAATTAAGTATCGTAAATATTAATCAGGAATTGGGTACACTTGAGCAGGTAGAACAGGTACTAAAGCGGAAATGGGCTGACGGATACTTATTGGCCTCTCTTCATATTAAAGAAACAGATCTCAAAAAACTTGAGCGCTATCACGTACCCATCAGCCTTCTGGATGACTTCTCACCATGTTTTGATTCGGTAAGTTTTGACAACATTGAAGGAGGTTATGTGGCAACAAATTACCTGCTTAAAAAAGGTGCTCGTAACATTGTGCTCATTTCCGGTAAATCAGATTCTATCCCGCTTACATATCGGATTACAGGCTTTCAAAAAGCACTTCAGGAGTTCGATTTGCCATTTGATGAGAAACAGATAATTACCGGAAACAGCATGGAACGTGATGGCTTTACAGAGAAGAACGGTTATGAAGCGATGCAAAAAATAGTGAGCATGGACCCGATTCCGGATGCGGTTTTTTGCTCTTCGGATATTAAAGCCGTAGGAGCCCTAAAAGCGATGAAAGAGAGGGGGATTACCCTGCCCATGGTGAGTTATGATAACCTCTCCATATCCGAGTATATCGGACTGTCTACGATTCACCAGCCCATGTATGATATGGGTTTTGAAGCGACTAAAAATCTTCTTGAACGTATTGAGGAACCCAAAAAAACAGATATCTGTAATCAAATTTATAGCCCGGAATTAATTATTCGTTCATCATCTGAAGTGTAACACATCATTATCAAGTTTATGAAAATTTTGAAGTCATTTTTAACCACTCTGTTCCTGGTGGTACCGGGATTTCTAAATGCCCAGGATAGTGTAGATGTTACGTTTCGATATTCACCCTCTGAGAGTGCGGTCAGAAGTTTTGTACCCGGCTCATTTAACAGTTGGGGGAATAATAATGGAGGGGTTATAAGTTCGTCTGACGGTTCTCTGTTAATAGTGGATGAGGAAAACGGTTTTAGCTACCGGGTAATCACTCTTTCAATAGGTGGGGGCGACGGAAACTATCAGGGAGCAACCGGTTATCAGTATAAATTTCATGAGCACTACAATACATCGGGAACAAGCTGGCAATGGTTACCTGATCCACTCAACCCTATTACCATTGGCCAGGATAACAATTCATTTATCGAGATTACACACCCTCTCATCTTTCAGGTGGAACCGTTTGCCAATAGCGTACAACGTGATGACCCGCCTGCTCTTTGGGCGAATGTAGCTGCCAGAAATGATGATCCGATTGATGTAGAATCATCCACTATCACCGTAAATGGGGTGTTGGTAAGTACGTTTGAAGGGTATTATGAGACGGACCGTCAACTGCTTCATGTATCCACTCTATCTGATCTGAATGTGGATTTGAAGATTGGTCTAAATACTATTGAAATCCTGGCAGTTACGGAACAGGGAGTTTCTCGTAAAGTGCCGGTCACGTTTACCTATGTAGCAACACCCGATGTCGTTGAGGAGGCTCGTCCAACCGGACTTGATGATGGAATCACCTACTATGATGATGATCCAACCAAAGTGAGTTTTTCTCTCTTTGCACCGGGTAAGGAGTTTGTTTATGTGATTGGGGATCACAGCAATTGGCAGGCACAGGAAACTTATCTAATGAAGATGGATGCACCGAGGGCTGATAGTGTCCATTTCTGGCTTACTATCGACGATTTTAATCCCGGTGAAACCTATCGTTTTCAATATTTAATTGATGGTGAAATTCGAGTAGCTGACCTCTTTTCTGAGTTGGTTCTACATCCCTCACTTGATCAGTACATCTCAGAATCGGTGTATCCGGATATGCCTCAATATCCCACCGGCCAAACAACAGAAATCGTATCGGTTATTGAACCCGGGCGGGATGAATATGAATGGCAGACCATCGGATATGAACGCCCGGATGTGGATGAACTACTGGTTTATGAGTTGTTATTAAGGGATTTCATTGAAGAGAGTTCGTATGAAGTATTGAGTGATACTCTTGACTATCTTGAGAGGTTGGGTGTGAATGTGATCGAATTAATGCCGGTCACTGAGTTTGACGGGAATCTGAGCTGGGGTTACAATCCTGTATTTCATGGTGCATTGGATAAATCGTATGGTAACAGGCGTTCTTTCAAACGATTTATCGATGAAGCGCACCGGAGAGGGATGGCTGTAGTTCTGGATGTTGTCTATAACCATGCGCACGATAACTCTCCGTTGATTCGTACATTCGGAAGCGGACGAGCGAGTAGTTTTGAAAATGGAAATCCGTTACTTGGCCCGGGTCATGCGTATAATGTCTTTTTCCATCTAAACCATGACCATCCCTATATTCAATACTGGCTCGATCGAATGAATCGCTATTGGGTTGAAAATTATCGTGTGGATGGATACCGTTTTGATCTATCAAAGGGTTTTGCTTCAAATGTAAATACCCGTTCGTTGCTTGATAATTATAATTCAGACCGGATCGCAAATCTGAAACGAATGTCAGATGAACTCCGTAAGGTGGATGAAGATCTCTATATCATTCTTGAGCATTTTGCAGATAACAGGGAAGAGCGTGAATTGGCACAGTATGGAATGTTGTTGTGGGGTAATCTAAATCATCAATATTCCGAAGCGGTGATGGGGTACAATACACAGGACAAATCGAATATGTCAGGAATCTATTTCAGGAATAGGAATTTTCAGGATCCTCACTTAATTGGTTATATGGAAAGTCATGATGAACAGTGGATGATGCACAAAGCCAGAGCGTATGGTGCCTGTACGAATGCACCATCGGGAGGTGATGAGCAATGTGGTGCCGGTGTATCAGACCCCGGTATGCATAATGTGAGAGATCTGGATACGGCCTTACAGAGAATGAAACTGGCCGGTGCTTTCTTTTTCACGATACCGGGCCCTAAGATGCTTTGGCAGTTTGGAGAGCTGGGTTATGGGTGGAATGATGGTGAGTGTCTAAAACCCGGTGGTGGTGGAAATGGAGATTGCAGGCCTGCTGACCCGGGCCGGACTGCAGAAAAGCCTGTAAGATGGAACTATTACGATGAGGAAAACCGCTACAGGCTTTACAGATCATGGGGTGAACTGGCACGTTTGAGAAGTAGTAGTGATGCCTTTACAAGTGCTGAGACAGAGTTTGAGGCAAGTCTCAGAGGAAGTGCAAAATGGATAAAATTAAACCATGAGGATATGGATGTGGTAATTATCGGGAATTTTGGTGTGGATCAGGAGGATCTGACGGTTAATTTTCCTTCTGCAGGCTCATGGTTTGAATTTGTAACCGGTTCAACGATTGATTTTACGACTTCAGGAACCGAGTTTACTCTTGCACCAGCTGAATTCAGAATTTATACTTCCCGATCTATTACCCCGGCAGAAGAAAATGTATTTTATGCTGTTGGAGAGGATGGATTCGGAATATTGCCGGAGGTATTTGAATTGAAATATAATTATCCCAATCCGTTTCATGGATCTACAAATCTAACGTATCTGGTTCCTGTGGAGTCAGATTTGGTCATTAAAGTGTATGATGTTTTGGGCAGGGAGATTGCTACACTGGTTGACGATAGTTCACATCGCCCCGGTGAGTTTACTGTTGAATTTGAAGGGAGCACTCTGAGTAGTGGTGTATATATTGCCCGATTGATCAGTTCGGAAGGATCTTATGTTCAGAAAATGATGCTATTAAAGTAAGGCAAAGATGTGGGTGAACTTTGCCTTTCATCTGTTAATGCTTACTCCTTGCTTTTTTTATGTTCCAAATTCACAATCGTTGCACCCCAACTGCCACCACTTTGATCAGCCAACTGATACCCGGTAACATGTGGATTTCTTTCTAATAGTGAATGGACACTTCTTCGAATATTGCCGATTCCTTTTCCATGAATGATTCTGAGTTGATAGATTTTTTTATCCAGACAAGCATCAATATATTCGTCTATCAGAGTTGAAAGATCATTTGGGTGAAAAGAATGAAGGTCCAGTACTCCATCAATTTTCACCCTGTAAGGTTCATGCGAAGTCATACACCTTTATTTATTGTCAGATTGTTAATTGATTCTCAAATTCAATCGGATTCAGATCATAAAGTAATTTGCCTGACTCCGAAGTTTCTGATTGGAGTTCGTCTTTTAATTGCATCAGATGGTGGACCAGACTGTTCTCGGATTCAATATCATTACATGTTTCAATCCAATGAATAAGCATTTCCAGATCATTATATCGTCCCAAATAATCACAGAGAAGTTGAACGTTGTTTGTAGTATGTAACATTTTACCCGACAGGTTATGCAAAATAAGTTCAAGTTGATACTGAACATCTTTTAAACGTTTTCTCCATTCATGCATTAAAACGGGTTGGTGATCGCTAATCCCGGCTTTAAATGCCTCATAACTTTTATCATAACTTTCAGAAATTCTCTTTAGGATCAAATCGGGTTGTGGTAGTTTTAGAGTAAAATAATGTTCTATAATCTCCTGATTTTGTAAATCTTCATTAAGATTAGAAAAACATTTTTTTTCATCCGTCACAAACGATTCCAAATCTTGCGTTATCTGTTCGTTCTTAACAAGAACACGTTGGATTGGATCCTGTACTTTTAAAAATCTCTCATCCATAGAAAATTCCTTTAACAATAGAGCTCTTACGTGTGCATCACGCAGTTTAGAAAATTCACGACCATAATCTCTTAGCAGGATATTTGCACTCTGAACTTGTAAAGGATCATGAAACGGTTTTAACAATTTCACATAAGCTCTGAAGAATTTCAATTTTTTCCGAATCTGATGTGTAGACTCAACAGTAGAATCCTGCGCACTATCAGCATAATATTGGATGACGCCAACAATCTCTTTATAAACCTGATAAGAGCTTTGTTGCAGTTCATAATCAGAAGTGAGATCCAATTCTGAAATGATCATTTAAAACTTTTTAATCGAATATTCACAAATAGCTCAGCCACCAAGTAAAATCGAATCAATCGTAACATAAACAGGGTCATAAGTCAACTTTATAATCCACAAAATATCGCTTCTCAGAAACTGAATCGATAAAATTGATTGCCTTTATGTGATGGGGATTCCGGGTATACATCTTGAAATCGAGTTCGGTTAAAAAGTCACAGATTAAGACCACGTCACAAGATTCCTTGCCACCATTTTCTGTAATCTGGATACCCACTTCCACATCTTTAATCTCTTCGATATTAATTCGTAAACCCTCAAGTATCAGTTTTAATTTTGAAGCATTTTTCTTGAGTGTTGCACCTTCTGCTTTTTCTTTAAGTTTCCACATTACAATATGGCGTATCATAGTACCTCTTGTTAATGATGATTATTTTGATCTACCGGCTTAAGGCGAATGCCAGGTCTTCTGCGTCGACATCTGAAGGAAGGTTCTCAAGTAAATCTGTTGAGAATACACCCACAGCCCAAAGAAAATAACGTGCCTGATCAGGATTGTTATCTCTGTTCCAGTGATAAAGTGCCAGATATCCTCTGGCTACCTGATCTCGTTCAAGTTCGGAGAGATTATCGGGATTGGAAATGATCGGTATCTGTAGATTTGTCGCCAAGGGTATGGCATTTGGATTATCGATGATATCACTATTAAGATAATAGATGAACGGCCAGAGGTATGGATTACCAAGCTCAGCTTCTGCAATTGTCCAAAGTGACTGACCGGGCAGAATTTCATAGTTTTCCGTTTCGATATCTGATTGCGAATCATCAATCTCATCAACAGGAGGTTCGGCCGGAGGAGGAGGTGGGGTACCCGTTTCCATTTCCCGATCCGTTTCTGATTCCGCAGTAACAGGCGATTCAATTGAATCTGTAATTTGTGGATCAGCACTTTCCGGATCTCGTTGAACCATGTAAAAAAGTAATAAAAACGCGAGTAAAGCGATGATCCCTGCTGCAGCAAACGACCAGTTGAAAGTGCCCTTATCCCGCACTTCTTTTACTATTGCCGGATTTGGCCTCTTTGCGGAGGCGACATTTGCAACCGGTTCAGGCTCTTGTTTATCAATCACTCTATCCTTATTACCACTGTATGGATTATCGCGTTCAATTAACAGATCATCTAATGATTCTTGAGACCCGGATTTTTTAACCGGTGTTGTAAATATCTCTTTTGACTTTTTACGATCGAGATTATTTTCTTTATCAATAATCTTTGATTCCAGGTCAGCATAAGGAGCATTTACTCCTTCACGTAATGCTTTATACGGTTTAAAGACGACCTTGTTTTGACCCGGTATTGTGATCTGTTCACCGGTTTGTGGATTGGTACCACTGCGTTCATTCATCCATCGCAATTCGAACTTTCCAAATCCGGAAATACTAACTTGTCCATCAGTCTTAAGCCCAGCCTCAATAATTTCTACCAGTTCACTGATAAAACTATTAGCTGAACTCTGACTTTGTTCTGACTGTTTTGCAATGAGCTCGACGAGCTCTTTAAATGTAATTTTTTCACTCATCTTTTTTACCCAGATACTTAACTTCATCTTTAAGTCCGGTAGCCGGTGTGAACTCAACAATACGCTTTTTGGGTACCATCATCTCTGCATCATAGTGGGGGTTGTATACTTTTCTCTCAGGCGTTATACGGGTACTGAATGTGCCAAGATCGGGTATAGAAACACCGTTCCCGCTCTCCAATTGATCGGAAAGTACGGTAATTGCATTCTGAAGCATCTTTTTTGAACCGGTTTTGGTATTGCCGGTCTGCTCAGAAAGACGATCTATAAGTTCATTGTAGTTCATAGGTAAACTTGAGTATTACTCCTAATAAACGAAAAAAAAGGTGAAAAAACCTAAATTATTCAACCTCAAGCTTACATTTGTATCACATGATTACTTAATTAAGGATTTTGCTTTGACATATATAGAGAGTTAAATGGTTAACCGAATGAATTGTTGATCCTTGTGAAAGGGTATCTACATCTATTATACTTTGGGACCTCAATTCAATAAATCTTTGTTTATAGTGAATACATGTGCACAGAGATGACATCATTATGATATTGGATGAGGAACCCGTAAATTTAAGACTAAAAAATTTTCATTTTGTATTTTGTAAAATAGAGCGATGAGTAAAGATAAAAATCAGTATAAAACAGCTTCTTTAAATCATGAAAAGGCCGAAGAGATTGGAGAGAATCATGAACCGACCTCTTTGGTAACACCACTTAGAAATGATGCTTTTGATCTCACAGATGATCAAAAAATTGAGATTATCCAGGATCATTTTGAGAAAATCATGCACACACTTGGCCTTGATTTGAACGATGAGAGTTTGAGTGGCACTCCTTATAGAGTAGCAAAAATGTATGTTAAAGAGATATTCCGTGGTTTAAATCCGGAAAATAAACCGGTGGCCAGGCAATTTGGGAATAAGTACGCCTATTCCGACATGGTTGTTGAAAAAAATATCAATGTAACCTCCTTTTGTGAACATCATTTTTTACCATTCATTGGTAAAGCACACGTTGCCTACATCAGTTCAGGGAAAGTAATCGGTCTCTCGAAGATTAACAGAATTGTTGATTATTACTCCAGGAGGCCTCAGGTACAGGAGCGCTTGACACTGCAGATTGCAGATGATCTCAAAAACGCTATCGGCTCTGAGGATGTGGCTGTATTTTTGGAATGTAAACATTTATGCGTTTCAACACGTGGGATCAAAGACAGGCAAAGCAGTACTGTTACGACCGAGTATAGTGGTGTATTTCGCAAAAAAAAGGAACAGCAAAGATTTATCGATTATATTCTTGCCATTACTGAGATGTAACCAGATTACAGGAAGTGAATTGAATGATTAATAAAGAAAATAACCCCCTCAAAATTTATAACAGCTTATCTCGTAAAAAAGAGGTTTTCGAACCTTTAAACCCGCCGTTTGTAGGACTTTATGTTTGTGGACCCACAGTTTATGGAGATCCACACCTCGGACATGCAAGGGCAGCGGTTACTTTTGATGTGATTTATCGTTATTTGAAAGTAAAAGGGTATAAGGTCAGATATGTAAGAAATATTACAGATGTTGGGCATTTGGAGGTAGAAGAGACGGAACAGGGTGAAGACAAAATCCTGAAAAAAGCAAGATTAGAGCAGTTGGAACCGATGGAAATTGTACAAAGATATACGATCCGTTATCACGAAGGAATGGATGCTTTGAACTGTTTGCGTCCGGATATTGAGCCAACTGCAAGTGGCCATATTATTGAACAAATTGAACTTGTTAAGAAGATTTTTGATAACGGTTATGCTTATCAGGTTAACGGGAATATCTACTTTGACCTGGAAAAGTATAGGAAAAATGAAACGTATGGGAAACTCTCCGGTAAAATATTGGAGGATCTTCAATCTGGAAGCCGGAATACAGAAGGATTGGATGAAAAAAGAAGTCCATACGATTTTTCACTTTGGAAAAAAGCATCTGATAAACACATTATGCGTTGGAACTCTCCCTGGGGTGAAGGTTATCCGGGCTGGCATCTGGAGTGCACAGCCATGAGCACTAAATATCTGGGCGAGAAATTTGATATACATGGTGGCGGCCTTGATCTTCAATTCCCACATCATGAAGCAGAAATCGCGCAATGTAAAAGTGCATATGGTCATGAACCGGTTAAGTATTGGGTGCATAACAACATGATTACGATTGATGGAGCCAAAATGAGTAAATCGGCAGGTAATTTTATCAATCTCGATCAGATCTTCAGCGGAGATCATGAGAAATTGGAAAGAGGGTTTGATCCAATGGTTGTCCGGTTCTTAATGTTACAATCTCATTATCGAAGTAAAATCGATTTTTCGAATGATGCACTTCATGCAGCAGAGAAGGGGTATCATCGATTAATGACAGCCATGGATCTGCTCGAGAATCTTTCAGCTGATCAATGTAGTAACAGTAATAAAAAAGAAATTAATGAGTTGGAAAGGGATATTCTGAATAAATGTGAAAAGATTTTCACGACAATGGATGATGATTTTAATACGGCTCAATCCCTTGCATCTGTTTTTGACCTGACAGCAAAAATTAATGCTTTTCATAATAATCAACTTGATTTGGCAGATATATCGGCAGACACGCTTGAGGTTCTGAAAAGCACAATGAGCGAGATGGTTTTTGAGACAATGGGATTAATGAGTTACGGCATTCAAAAAGAGGGTTTGACGGATGAACTTGTTAACTTGTTAATAGAAATCAGATTGGATGCCCGTAAAAATAATGATTATGCCACTTCTGATAAAATCCGGGATGATCTTCAAAAAATTGGAGTCAGATTAAAGGATGAGAAAAGCGGGACTACTTTTGAAATCGATCGGTAACGTTGTTTCTGCATCGATATCATGGATTCTAATCATGTTGTTGCGGTTCTATCGTGCAGCGATTTCTCCATATTTAGGTCCCTCTTGCAGGCATTCACCAACATGTTCTCTCTATACGATCGAGGCAATACAGATCTGGGGCCCGTTTAAAGGTGGTTGGTTGGGACTTAAAAGAGTTGCCAGATGTCACCCATGGGGTACTTCCGGTTACGATCCTGTACCCAAAGAAAAGGATCATGATGAGCATCAGGACAAGAGTCAGTAACTAATCGAACCGGCTGATCTGTAAGATAAACCCCAATGCAGGGTTGGGTTCTCTTTATTACAACGAAAAACCAGGTTACACACTCTTTTTTTTAAATAATTGAATGAAAATCTTTAAACTGCATGTATGAATAAGAAAAAACGAAATAACGAAGAAAGAGAAGAGAAAACGTCAGAATTAAGTGCCAGAGAAATATTGCTTAAGGCCGGTAGAAAACGTTCCTCATCGCGAGTCGATAAAATCAGAAGTAAATCTGAAAAGAAGGAGACTGTACGAACAGAAAAGGTTAGCGATGAGAGAGATGAAAAACGTTCAGAACGATCAGATAGTGAGAAGCGAAATGATCGCGGTACCGGATCATCGGGTCGAAAGAGTCACGAAACGCGTAATAGAAATCCCCTTAGATCGAAGCGTGGAAACCGAAGTAAAAAAGAGAGATCCGATTCCGTAAGTGAACAATCAGATCAAATTAAAAGCAGACCGGATCGAACTTCCGGGCGGTCAGATGTTAATAGAAATGCGAAAGGACGCTTTGGAAAGAAAACGTCTGATGACCGAGGTAAAAAAGGGAGGAGGAGAGCGTCTTCTTCATCTCAGATCAGTTCCCAAAGGGTTGCTCAAAAGGATTATTTGAGAGATGAAATTCGGTTAAACAAGTATATAGCACATGCGGGTCTCTGTTCAAGGCGTGAAGCGGATGAATACATAGAACAGGGAAAAGTGAAAGTGAATGGCAAAGTAGTTACCGAGTTGGGAACGAAGGTCAAGGATAGTGATCAAATATCAGTTGATAATCAAAAAATCTCACTTGAACCCTTCGTTTACATACTATTGAATAAAGGGAGAGACACAATCAGTACAACAGACGACGAGAAAGATAGAAATACAGTCGTTGATGCAATCGAAGGGGCGACAGGACATCGTGTGTATCCTGTTGGCAGACTTGACCGGAATACGATGGGATTGCTCGTACTGACGAATGACGGAGATCTGGCTCATCGTCTGATGCATCCCAGTTATCAGGTAAAAAAAACATACGAAGTGACCAGTAGCCGTAAATTAGTTGATTCCGAAATCGAAGAATTACGTTCCGGAATCACACTTGAAGATGGACCGATTCAACCAACAAGTGTGAAACGAGACCCTATGGATGCCCATGTGATTACAATAACCGTGTTTGAAGGGCGTAATCATCTCATCAGACGGATGATCGGCCATTTGGGAGCTGATGTGGATAAACTGGTACGTATTCGGTACGCCGGTTTATCGGATAAAAATATCCGAACAGGTAGATGGAGATATTTAAAACAGAAAGAAATTAATGATCTCAGAAGACTTGTAAAATTAGATACGTTGTCATTTAATAAAGATGAAAGATGAGCTATAGTAGTATATCTAAAATCAAAGGAGTGATTTCGTCAACAGAAAATCTGCCTATTCAATATGACCTTTTACTGCCGGCATCCGGTATAGGATCTGTTTTTCCTGTCATCCTGTTCATTCATGGATTTAAAGGATTTAAGGATTGGGGAGCATTCCCGGATGCATGTGAAGAACTGGCGAGATCTGGATTTGCGGTTATAACATTTAATTTGTCATTGAATGGTGTGGGAGAAAGTTTGTTTGATTTTGATGAGCCTGATAAGTTCAGAAGGCAAACTTTCAGTCAGGATTTAAAAGATATTGGTAGTGTGATTGATGCCATAAAGACGAAACTAATATCAAATGATAAAGTTGTTTTAGACACAGATCGGGTTGGCCTGATCGGACACTCAAGAGGAGGGCACTTAGCTATTGTTGCTGCTGCAGAATATTCAGAAATACAGTGCCTGGTAACTTGGTCGGCCGTTGCAGATTACAATGCAAGATGGAGTAAAGAGATGGTTAATGACTGGAATACGAAAGGGTATACTGAGATAAAAAATGCACGAACCGGTGAGATTTTACAACTTGATAAGATCGTATACGATGATGCAATTCAAAATGCAGATCGATTAATGGCCATCAATAGAGTAAAGGAATTATACATTCCTTCCATGTTTATCGCAGGAAAAGATGATGAAGCTGTGTCGTATCAGGACTCAGAAAAACTATTCAGAAACTCTCCGGCCGAAGAGAAAGAGATTCGGTTAATATCCAATGCAGGTCACACTTTTGAGACATCACATCCATTCACTGACGATGACTTCCCGGCTCCATTCTCAGAAGTAATTAATCTAACGGAAGGTTGGTTTTTGGAACATTTAAAGTAGTGTTATGCAACTTCCATTCAATTTGAAAAGGATTGATTTATCAAAAGTGGTCATTTTAAAATGGTTGGCAGTGGTATTAGTGGCTATAGTTCTGTTTCCCCTTCAATCAAAAGCCCAAACCAAAATTTTAATTGATGACGATCAGTTTACAGCTGATGCGATCATGGCTATTGATTCGCTCTATAACCGAAATAATCAAGCTGCAAATACAATATTAAAACCTTGGGAAGAGAGGTTTCCTGAACACCCTATCTGGTTGCTTTGGGAAGGTATGGAGATGTGGTGGATGGTTCTGGAAGATTTGGGTATTACAATATTTGAAGAGGAATTTGTAACATTGATGAAGCAAGCAGATTATGAAGCCGGCCGGCTGCTAAGTAATGAGCCGGATCATACAGATGCACTTGTGATCCGTGCGGTTTCCAACAGTTATATAGCACGTCTGTATGCAAACAAGGAACAATGGGTTACAAGTCTGCAAGTAGGCAGAAAAGGGTATCAGGCTCATCAGCGATTGATGGAGGTTGCACCTGATTTGCCGGATAATTATTTCGCTGAAGGGATGAAGCTTTATTACTCCGCTTATATACCTGAAGAGTATCCAATAGTACGACCCATAGCTTATTTCCTGCCGGAGGGTAACCGGCAAAAAGGGATGGATTTTCTACAAGAAGCGATTGATAAAGCAGTATTTGCAAGGCCTGAAGCTACTTATTTTTTAGCAACCATCAATCTCTATTATGAA
>JBBDJK010000152.1:0-3280 GCA_040879905.1 Balneolaceae bacterium
ATAAAACCGCCAGTTAATCACTGACGGTTTTATTGAATTAAAAAAGAAAGATTTTGATAAAGATCAGAGCAGCTCTTTAAGAGTAGCTCCGATTTCAGCAGGACTCTCAGCAACAGTTACACCTGCTTCAAGAAGTGCATGTTTCTTATCCTCAGCTGTTCCTTTACCACCGGATATAATTGCACCCGCATGACCCATTCTGCGTCCCGGAGGAGCTGTACTGCCCGCAATAAAGGCTACGACAGGCTTTTTGACATATTCTTTGATGTATTCCGCTGCTTCTTCTTCAGCAGATCCGCCAATCTCACCGATCAATACAATTGAATGGGTATCCGGATCTTCATTAAATAACTTAACAGCATCGATATGTGTGGTTCCAATAACAGGATCCCCGCCGATACCGATAGCCGTACTTTGACCGAGCCCTGCTTTTGTAAGCTGGTCAACGGCCTCGTAAGTTAACGTTCCGGATCTGGAGATCAGTCCGACGTTTCCCGGTGTAAAGATCATTCCGGGCATGATTCCTACTTTTGCTTCACCCGGCGTTATAACTCCCGGACAATTGGGTCCCACCAGTGTAGCACCATGATTACGGCAAACTTGTTTTGCTTTAACCATATCTTGTACGGGAATTCCCTCTGTGATACAGATAATCACTTTAATTCCGGATACAGCTGCTTCCATAATCGCATCTGCAGCAAATGGAGGTGGAACAAAAATAATTGAAGTATTGGCTCCTTCATCGTTAACTGCATCTGCCACAGTATTAAATACAGGCTTGTCAAGATGTTTCTGTCCACCTTTTCCCGGGGTAACTCCTCCGACAATGTTGGTTCCATATTCGATCATTTGACCGGCATGGAAAGTACCTTCACTTCCTGTAAACCCCTGAACAATCAGACGGGTTTTTTTACCAACTAATACACTCATTTAAACAGGTTAATTTGATTGTTATTTTTGATTTATAACGTATCTCAGAAATATACCACCTATGAATTACATTGCCAAAGATGGTGTGTGTTAAATTGAGTGAATCCGGTCTATATTTAAACGTTGTTGAGAAGAGTCAATTTTGGTATCATTTCAAGTATGATTACGGATGAGAAAAAAGAGGAAATACGGGCAACCGCCGATATAGTAGAAGTAGTAGGTGACTATGTGAAGCTCAAAAAATCGGGAAGTGGATTTATAGGGCTTTGTCCGTTTCACACTGAAAAAACTCCCTCTTTTCATGTAACTCCACGGCTTGGTATCTATAAATGTTTCGGTTGTGGAGAAAGTGGAGATGTATTTAGCTTTGTGATGCAAATGGAAGGAATCAGTTTTCCGGAGTCGCTGAAAACACTGGCTGATAGATATGGTATCGACATCCCTGATGAATATATTGAAGGAGAAGATGAGCGTACTCGCCAGCGTGAGGGAATCTTGCATGTACTCAAATTTGCCGGACTCTTTTTCTATCGACAACTTCTTGAAAGTGATGAGGCTCAATCAGCCAGGAATTATTTGGAAAAGAGAGGGTATGAGAAAAAAATATGGCGATCATTTGGCTTGGGCTACGCTTCCTCCAATTCTTCATTGTTAAAAGCAGCTCAAAAAGAGGGAATTAATGAAGAGTATTTAGTGCAGGCTGACCTTGTTAAACCCAGTAATCGCGGAGATGGATATTTTGATACATTTCGAGATCGGTTGATGTTCCCAATTTTTAATCCATCCGGTAAAGTGATCGCATTCGCAGGTAGAATACTGGATGAAAAGAAAAAAACGGCGAAATATATCAACTCATCTCAGACACCAGTATACAATAAAAGTGAAGTGGTTTATGGAGTAAATTTTGCCAAAAATGAGATTCGAAAAGAAGAAGAAGTCATTTTAGTTGAGGGGTACACTGATGTGATCACTATGAATCAGTTCGGAATCAAAAATGTTGTTGCCTCAAGCGGAACGTCACTGACTGCAGGACAAATAAAAATTTTACAGCGGTATGGCAACCGTATTGTGATGATTTATGATGCAGACAGCGCCGGACAAACTGCCATGATAAGAGGGATGAATGTTGCCCTCGAACAAGGCATGAATGTTCAATTAATGGAGCTTCCCGATGGTGAAGACCCGGATTCATTTGTGAAACAGTTTGGAAAAAAGTCTTTTATCAATTTCAAAAAGAAAAAAGCAGAAGACTTTGTAACGTTTACATTATACAAAGCAGAAAAAGAGGGTAAGATGGAGGGTCCGGCTGAAAGATCTGCCATTATCAAAGAGATACTTGAAAGTATTGCACGAATACCCGGTGAGTTGGATCGTCAGTTTTATGTTCAACATTTACATCAAAAAACACAGATATACAGAAGTGGGAGCGATCGGGAGTTGTTTAAACAGTTAGATATAATCCTAAATGAGAGAGATAAACAGGATCGATTTCGAAAACAGAGGTCGGAAAAAGTCCCCCATAAAGTGCCAGACGTTGCAGGTAGTGACCCCAGGTTTCAACATGAACCCCATTCCGATTTAAAATCGACACAAAAAAAGCGTAAAAAACCGGAATATGAAATGGAAATCATTCGCCTGCTTTTGCAATATGGCGAAGGAATGAGGCAATTTATTGGTCAGAATATTGGAGAAGATCATTTGGAGGATGAGGAGATCAGAAAATTCTTTTCTGATATCATGGAGCGTCATATCAATGAGGAAGTGATCTCTGTGGAACATTATATGGGACGCGAAAATCCTTTTCCATCACTTTTGGGTGATATATTGCTCGAACGTTATACTGTGAGCGAAGAGTTCGCTAAACGAACCGGGGGGGAGTTTCGAAGGGATAAAAATCCGATCAGAACAGCCAAATCAACCTTAAGAACCATTCAATTGAACTATTGTGAACGAAAATGGGCTGAAATATATCAGAAAATTAAACAGTCGGATGGTGAAGAAAAATTGAGACTGTCACAGCTTCAGCAAAATTTAAAAAAAGAGATCAACAGGATAAAAAATCTCACATCAGATGAATTATATGATGACCCGGATTATGTTAAAAATAAACCTGAATTAGGAACCAAAACATTTGAATACAAAATGAAAGGAGAGAAATGATGAAGTTCAAGAGTGATTTAGAATTAGCTAAAACGGCTGCTAAAGAGGGAGTTAAAGTAATCAAAGAATTTAAAAAAAAAGGAATTCAAATCAGCCAAAAAGGTTTTCATGATTTGGTTACCGATGCCGATTTAGCTGCTGAAAAAGCGATATTGGCAATTATTCAAGAGAGTTGTCCGGATGACAATAT
>JBBDJK010000152.1:3380-72106 GCA_040879905.1 Balneolaceae bacterium
TTGCAAAAGTCAAAGCACGCATTCGATTTCAGTGAAGCACAATTTATTATTGATTCTAATTTAGATTCGATCTAAATTAATGCAACTAATTTTTAAATAATACAAAACAAGTCATGAAAAGTATTATCCTGTTCACCTTACTGGCAATCGTTACGGTCTCCTGTTCACCACAAGACGTTGTCAATATCTATTCATCCAGACATTATGATACGGATTTAGAGCTATACGATGGTTTTACGAATCAGACCGGCATAGAGATCAATTTAATCGAAGGATCAAGTGACGAATTGATCGAAAGAATCATAAACGAAGGGATTAACAGCCCTGCTGATATCGTAATCACTGTTGATGCCGGCCGTTTATGGAGAGCAAAGGAAGCTGAAGTATTGCAACCACACAGATCCGAATATCTAAACAATGTTATACCATCACAAATGCAAGAACCTGAAGGATATTGGGTCGGATTATCTGAAAGGGTACGCGGAATTGTTTATAACCGTGATCGAGTATCACCAGAAATTCTAAAAGGTTATATGGATTTAGCAGAAAATAAATGGGAGGGAAAGGTTTGTGTCAGATCTTCCAATAACATTTATAATCAATCATTGGTTGCTTCCATGATTGAAACTTATGGTGAGGCTGAAACAGAGGAGTGGGCCAATAACCTGGTTCAAAATTTCGCCAGATCGCCACAGGGGGGAGATACTGACCAAATACGAGCTGTTGCTGCAGGTCTTTGTGATGTAGCGCTGGCAAATCATTATTATTTGGCAAGACTGATGCAATCGGAGACAGAGGAAGATCAGCAAGTAGCCTCTCAAGTTGGTTTCTATTTCCCTGCCTCGGAATATGGCGGTGCACATGTCAACATTAGTGGCGCCGGGATTGCAGCAAACTCACCTAATAAAGCCAACGCTGTTAGATTTTTGGAATATCTGGCAACGCCGGATGCTCAAATGTTATATGCGGTTGAAAATAACGAGTTTCCTGTTTTGGATGGACTGGAATTACCGCAAGCACTGCAATCTTTTGGTGAATACGAGAGTGATGCGGTGAATGTGGCAATGTATGGCATCAATAACCCCGCAGCAATTCGTCTGATGGACAGGGCCGGCTGGAGATAAATTTATTTAAGTTCAGAAAATAAGGATCATGAGTCTTCATCAACATTCGATGTTGATGAGGACTTAAGCTGAATTTTCCCATATATATTCCGTGATCTGCTAATCGATTTACTTAAGATATAGACAGGGACTAATCCGACCAAAATAATTGCAAGTGCAGCGCCTGAAGACTCTGCAAGCCGCTCATCAGAGGCCAGACGGTAAACTTGTACGGCTAATGTATCAAAGTTAAACGGCCGTACTATAAGGGTTGCAGGCAGTTCTTTTATGACGTCTACTATAACGAGCATGATTGCTGCAAACAGGCTTCCTGACATCATTGGAATGTGTATCTTTCGCAAGACTTTACTAAATCCATATCCCATCCCTTCAGCGGCTTCATCCATTTGAGGGGTAATTTTTCCAAGACTTGCTTCAACAGTGTTATATGCCACAGCTAAAAAGCGAACGACGTACGCAAAGATCAATGCGAAAATTGTACCACTCAGAAGTAATCCTGTAGAAAAGCCAAACTGATTTCTCATCCACTGATCAATCGTATTATCTGCCCATCCAAATGGGATCAGAATACCTACAGCGATAACAGAACCCGGTATCGCATAACCCATCGAGCCGATACGAGTACTTATATTAGTGAGCAACCCCGGGTTTAACCGAACACCATAAGCCATAAGTAGTGCTACTAAAAGAGCTAAAAACCCGGCTAAACCTGCAACAAAAATGGTATTAATGCTATATTGTACAAACCGTGCATCAACCGCTGCATCAAAATTTGACAACATCATATCAAAAAGTAAGATTGTCGGTATTAGGAAGCCAATCACCACCGGAGTGAAACAGAAAAGAGTACTGAACCAGGCCTTCCAACCAGATAATTTATAGATAGACAGACGTTTATAACGTCCTGTAGAGCCCTGTTTCATATTCATATTGCTGCGACTCCATCTCTCTAAAAGAATCAGAAAAAGGATAAAAATGAGCAAAAATGCTGCCAGTTGAGCCGCCGCAGCTCTTTCACCGAGCCCAAACCAAGTACGATAGATACCGGTGGTGAAAGTTTGAACGCCAAAATAATCGACAGTTCCAAAATCATTCAATGTCTCCATGAGTGCCAATGCCATACCGGCAGCAATGGAGGGTCTGGCAAGTGGGAGTGCAATCTTATAGAAACTTTGTAATGGAGTTGCACCCAGGCTCCTGCCGGCTTCCAGAAGAGATGCAGATTGTTCCAGAAATGCGGCACGAGTCAAAAGGTATACATATGGGAAAAAAACAAATGACATCATGATGATGGCGCCACCAAGTGAACGAACATTCGGAAACCAGTAATCTCCAATACCCCATCCTGTCAGATCTCGTAACATCATTTGAAGTGGACCTGTATAGGCTAAAAAATCGGTATAAGTGTATGCCATCAGATATGCAGGTACTGCCATTGGCAGTATCAACATCCAGTTAAACCATTGGCTGCCCGGAAACCGGCACATCGTTACTAACCACGCTGTTCCAACTCCTATTATAAAAACCCCGCTTCCGACACCAACCATTAACCAAAGAGAATTCTGAACATAATCCGGGAGCACAGTAGAGGCCAAATGACTCCATGTATCTCCTGATGGTATAAAAATATTTGCAGCAACTGTAAAGATTGGAATTCCTACGAGCAGTGCAATTAGAAGTGTCAAAAGATTCCATAAACCGGATCCCGATTTCCCTCTCTTTGATCGTTTCCATTTCAACAAGTTTATTATTTTTTCAAACATAGGTTCTAACATACAGATTCACGTTTGAAATCTTAACATAACAGAGTCCTGAAAGCGATGATTTTATCTCAATTTCCATTTAATCAGATTGCAAAATTTCGTTTTGACTTATGTAAATGGAATTCTTTTTTTAAAACGAGTTCTGCTGCATGATATCCGCACATGCCATGTACACCACCGCCGGGAGGTGTTGAGGATGAACAGAAATAGATACCTTTTAGTGGAGTGGCATAAGGATTAAACATTGAGACAGGCCTGGCAAAAAGTTGACTTAAATCCTGTCTTCCCCCATTAATATCACCACCAAAATAGTTTGCATTATAATTCTGAAAGTCATTCGTATTCATCGTTACCCTGGATTCAATAACATCTTTAAATCCGGGAGCGAATCTTTCAATTTGATATTCAATTGCTTGAGTCATATCAACAGTAGATCCATTGGGAACATGACAATAAGCCCAGAGGGTGTGTTTATTGTCAGGGGTACGGGTTGAATCAAAAAGGCTTTGTTGAGCAACCAATACAAATGGATTATCAGGATGTTCACCTTGAAAAACTTTTTTTTCAGCGTTCGATATTTCATCAAAAGTACCCCCTAAATGAATCGTACCAGCCCTTTTACATTCATAATCTTTCCACGGAACGGGTTCTCTTAATATATAGTCAATTTTAAAAACACCTGAACCGTAATGAAATTTAGCCAGTTTCTGACGATATTTTAATGGAAAATCGTCACCCACAATTCTGGCAACCTGAATTGGAGTAAGATCAAACAATACAGCAGTTGATGTGGGCAGTTGATCCAGATTTTTGACTTCAATATCGGTCTCAATAACACCGCCCAGCGATATGAAATATGCAGCCAATGAATTAGCGATTGATTGAGATCCACCTTTCGCCATCGGCCAACCTTCGGAATGACCTGCCCCAAAAAAGACAAGGCCTATTGCAGTTGTCGCGTATGAATCAAGTGGTAAAAAGCTGTGGGCGGCCATTCCTGCAAAAAGTGCACGTGCTCTCTCTGTTTTAAAACGATGTTGAAACCGGGAGGCGGGTTGTAATGCCTTCAACCCAAAGTTTGCCATCATAAGTGGATTTGAAGGAAATGTTAACGGTGAAAGGATCTCTTTAGCCAATTCATCCCAATGGTCAGATAAAGGTTGTACTATAGATTTGTAGATATTTTCATCCTCTCCGAGATGAAATGCCGTTTCATTTAAATTCTTATGATAAACGACTACAGGTTCATTGTCGAGGGGATGAGCTACCGGATGAATGGGATGGATCCATTCCAGGCCGTACCTTTTTAAGGGTATTTGCTTAAAAAAGGGTGAAGAGACAGCCATCGGGTGAATGGCTGAACAGATATCGTGCCAATAACCCGGCCGAATCAGTTCTCTTGTCCTCATACCACCACCCACAGTATGGGAAGCTTCAACTATTTGAACCCGTAAACCTTCAAGAGCAAGTCGTATTCCGGCTGAAAGTCCATTCGGACCTGAACCGACAATGATTGCATCGTAATCTGTAGAACGGGTCGTAATGGGCACGGTATTAAAGAATGATTAATGTCAGTCTCAAAGGTACGGAAAGTAGTCTCAAACATGAAGATTTTTTGAATATCTGTATGAAACATAAAAATAGTTTTAAATGAAATAATCACTATTGTCTCTGATTTGTTAATCCTGATTTCGGATATAGCTGATGTAATTAGCCAATAAATTATAATTAGCAGAACTCTTGAAGGATTTTAATATATAATTTCAAGCATAATCAACAACAGGTAAACCGTTTGGATTCGTTATATTCAAGCCATGAATTTTACTATTTATCAATATGAAACAAACCGATAACAATAAATTGCCGGAGTTTGAAAGAGAGGGTATCAGGAAACACAGATTTATAATTTGGACATTACTGATACTAATGATTGTTGAATGGATATTTCTCTTCATAAATAGTACCTGGTTATCACTTTTTTTGGTTTCTTTGATTATCGTCACCCTATTTGTGCCATTTATCATGAGAAAAAGGATGGAAGTTGACATTCCTGCCGAATTTCATTTAATGGCTGTTCTGTTTGCGTTTGCATCTCTCTATTTGGGTGAAGTTCATGATTTTTATAATCGATTATGGTGGTGGGATGTTGCACTTCATGCTACTGCAGGATTGTTAATGGGCGTTCTCGGTTTTTTGCTTGTATATATTCTGAATGAGAGTAAGAGAGTTGAATTAGACATGAAACCCGGTTTTATAGCTTTTTTTGCTTTCATGTTTGCCATCACAATTGGTACAATCTGGGAAGTATTTGAATTTTTCATGGATCAGATGTTTGGGTTGAATATGCAGAAAACGATGCTGGGAGATCCATCAGGACTAACCGATACGATGTGGGATATGATCGTTAATTCCTTGGGTGGGCTGATTGTAAGTTTGAGCGGTTGGTGGTACCTAAAACGTCGAGAAAGATTTTATATAAAATCACTTATTCAAAAATTCATCATCAAAAACCCTAAACTTTTTCGAAAATAGGATAAAAACCAAAAATTAGTTTCTTTTCTATTGCATTTTAAGGATCGAAACAATAGTTTATTTTTATGTTAAAAATCACTGTACAATCCAACTGGTGCTGGCAAAGTCAAAGTTATTTGGCAGTGGCAGAGGTGTGATTTAGATTAACGACCGACTTTTTTTTAAATAAGCCCACTGCAGTTTCTGGAGTGGGTTTTTTTATTTTAGAACCTTGCATATGACTTTCAAAGAGTTTAAAAAACTGGCAAATAATTATACGGCCATACCAGTATCCCGCAGGATGCTGGCAGATGTTTTGACACCTGTATCCCTGTTTTTGTCAATAAGGGAAAATGGCTATTATCCGTTTCTGTTTGAGTCGGTAGAGGGGGGAGAACATCTTGCACGCTACTCTTTTTTAGGATGCAATCCATATCAAGTGCTCCGTTTTGATGGTAAAGAGCTCCTTCTTTCAGAATCTGGCAAAGTAACAAGACTTCAGGAATCCTATTTTTCCGCATTAAACAGGCTCACTCAGCAGCATTCTGAGCCGGATTTGCCGGGTTTACCACGTCTGACAGGTGGTGCCGTAGGTTTTTCTTCTTATGACACGGTTCGGGAAGTCGAAAAATTAACTGCGGCTCCAATAGACGATTTGCAAATACCTGAAGCTATTTGGTCATTTTATGATGAAGTGTACGCATTTGATCACGTAAAGCAACAGATTGTCATGATGAAAACGGTTTTTATTGAACCGGACAGTGACTTAACCGTTGAGTATGAAATGGCTCATTCCAGACTGGATATTATGGAACAAAATGCCGTTAAAGCAATCTCCAAACAGGAACCATTTTCTCTGGATACTTCAAACTTAAAGAGTAACTTGGAGAGAGAAAGGTTCATATCGATTGTGAATAAAGCAAAAAGTTACATTTATGAGGGTGATATTTTTCAAGTTGTTCTCTCACAAAGATTTGATGTGCCCTTTAATGGAGATACATTTTCACTCTATCGGGCATTACGGATGGTGAATCCTTCACCATATCTGTTTTATCTCAATTTTGATCAATTTTCATTGGTTGGCTCATCGCCGGAGGTATTGGTGAGAGTAACCAATCGTGAAGCAAGACTTTTGCCCATTGCAGGTACCCGGCCAAGAGGCTCGGATCATGATCACGACCTTTTACTGGAGGAGGAACTTAAAAATGATCCGAAAGAGATTGCAGAACATATCATGTTAGTTGATCTCGGTAGAAATGATCTTTCAAGAGTCTGTAAATCAGGTACGGTTCACATGGAACGAAATCAGGCGATTGAGAGATTTTCACACGTAATGCATATTGTCTCAGACGTTGTTGGTCAGCTCTCAGATGATAAAACTCCCATTGACGCTTTGATGCAGTGTTTTCCTGCCGGTACAGTAAGTGGTGCACCGAAAATCAGAGCCATGGAAATTATTGATGAACTGGAACCAACTAAAAGAGGGCCTTACGCCGGTGCAGTTGGTTATATTGATTTTTCAGGGAATATGGATACTTGTATTGCAATCCGTACCATGGTTGTGACAGATCAAAAAGTCTACATACAGGCAGGAGCAGGTATTGTGGCAGACAGCAACCCGGATAAAGAGTTTGAAGAGACACAAAATAAAGCCGGAGCACTTATTGAAGCTTTAAGCGTAGCTCTTGACATCAGCTGAAATGATTAACGGAGCAATCGTAAGTGGTAATCGTCAAATAACATATGACACAAAAAAATAGTTTAGAAAAAGCGGAAATGAACAAATCAAATAAAACCATTTTATCAGGTATTCAACCATCGGGAAAATTGCATATAGGTAACTATTTTGGGGCCATGAGACAACATATCCGGATGCAGGATGAAGGGGATGCTTTTTATTTTTTAGCTAATTACCACTCATTGACATCTGTTTCTGATGGAAATAAACTGGGTCAATTCACTAAAGATGTTGTTTTGGATTATCTTGCATTAGGCCTTGATCCAAATCGATGTACGTTTTTTGCTCAGTCAGATGTACCCCAAACTACAGAATTAGCATGGATTTTAGGTTGCCATACTCCGGTTTCATTTATGGAGAAGGGTGTATCTTACAAGGATAAAGTGGCTCATGGATTAAGCCCCAATATCGGACTTTTTACATATCCGGTTCTTCAGGCGGCAGATATCCTCATATATCATTCTGATTTGGTACCTGTGGGAGAAGATCAAAAACAGAACATTGAAATTTGTCGAGATTTAGCGGGAAAACTGAATAGGGCTTATGATCAAGAATTATTGATCATTCCGGAAGAATATATTGTAAAAAATGTTGCAATTGTACCCGGTATAGATGGTCGAAAAATGAGTAAATCGTATGAGAATACGATCAATATTTTTGATGAGGGCAAATCTCTGAAAAAGAGAGTAATGTCCATTCAAACAGATTCAACATCACTTGAAGACCCAAAAGATCCGGAAAATTGTACTGTATTTGCCTTGATTAAACTATTTGCAAGCAAAGAAAAAACGGAAGAAATCGCCATTCAATATCGACGCGGCGGTTATGGCTATGGCCATGCCAAAAAAGAACTCCTGACACTGATAACAGATCATTTCTCTGAGGAAAGAGAGAAACGAAAATCACTCGAAAAAGATATGGATTATGTGACTGACGTGTTAAAAGAGGGAGGAAAAAAAGCCAGAGCGCGCGCTGAAACAGTCATGGAACCGATTCGAAGTGCAACGGGTTTATTCAGGAGCTTCTTATACTCATAAATTTAATTCTTAAAACGTATTGAATGAAGATTAGGTTAGGTATATAATGATATTGATTATCGATAATTACGATTCATTTACTTACAATCTGGTACATATCATTGGATCAGTGACTGAAGAGTACCGGGTTGTTAGAAATGACATGATTACTTTGGATGAAATACGACAACTTGCACCGGATAAAATATTAATATCACCGGGACCAGGCCGGCCCGAAAATGCCGGTATCACAGAATCTGTGATCCGCGAATTTGGTATTGAAACACCTATTTTAGGTGTATGCTTGGGACATCAGGCGATTGGCCAGGTTTTTGGGGCTAAAGTAGATTATGCACCCGTATTAATGCATGGAAAAACATCTAAAATTCTTCATGACGGTTTATCCCTTTTTGAGGGGGTTGAGAAAGAATTTACTGCAACCCGCTACCATTCGCTTGTTCTGAATCCAAATTCCATACCTGAGGAATTGACAATATCTGCAAAAAGTGAAGACGGTATCATCATGGGTGTAAGACACAAAAAATATCCTATTGAAGGAATCCAGTTTCATCCGGAAAGTATCTTGACAGTTGAAGGGCCTAAAATTGTCAGAAACTGGTTGAAAATGAATACACATACTGTTTGAAAATTTATATTTAAACGATACAAGTAATTTTGCAACAATCATTTACACATATTTTAGAAATTTTAATAAATGATGAGGATCTATCCTCAGAACAGGCATCCATTGCCATGAATCTGATCCTTTCAGGTTCTGTTTCAGGTGAGGAGATAAGTGCCTTTTTAATGGCGTTACGAATTAAGGGTGAATCAATAACTGAACTGACAGCTTTTGTGAAAGAGATGCGACGCGTTTCTGTTCATGTGGATGTAGACACAAAAGATGCGGTTGACTTATGTGGAACGGGTGGTGACAAAAGTGGTACATTCAATATTTCCACAGCTTCTATGTTTGTAACAGCAGGTGCCGGTATACCGGTTTTGAAGCACGGCAATCGAAGTGTATCGAGTAAAAGTGGCAGTTATGATGTACTTAAAGAGCTTGGTGCAGTGCCTAACCTGCAAAAAAAGGAGGTTGAAATGCTCTTTAATGAGACCGGTATGGCTTTTATGTTTGCTCCAAATTTTCATCCGGCTTTGAAACATGTAATGCCGGCCAGAAGAGCACTTAAAATTAGAACTTTATTCAACATGTTAGGGCCATTGCTCAATCCTGCTGCAGTTAAACATCAATTAGTAGGTACTTTCAGCATGGAGGCAGCCCAAAAGATGATCCGAATTTTTGATCATCTGGATGTCGAAAACGCCATTACTGTCTATGCTCAAGACGGACTTGATGAAGTAAGCCTGACGTCAAAAAGTAATATATTTGAATCTAAAAGTGGGAAATCGAACAATGCTTATTCGTTTGACCCTACATCACTTGGATATGAGATGGTTCACATCAATGAAATTATGGGTGGTGATGCAAAACAGAACGCTGAAATAATCAGGGCGATTGTAGAAAACAGATCTACAAAAGCTCAAAGAGATGTTGTTGAGTTAAACGCAGCTTTTGCGATCTACTCAACCGGATCTGTGGATTCACTAAAGCAAGCAAAAGATCAAGCAAAAATGAGTATTGATTCCGGTGAGGCAAAGAAAAAGCTGGATCAGTTCATTAAAGAATCTCAAAAAGTTGCCGAAGACCATTAATGGACAATATTCTCAATAAAATAACCACTCAGACCCGTTCAGATCTATCGAAACGGAAAAGAGAAATCAGTTTCAGAGATTTAAATTCTCTTCCTATGTTTGATAAAAAGAGCAGGGATTTTAAATCGGCAATCCATAAATCCGATCAAATTTCGATCATTGCAGAGGTAAAAAAAGCTTCCCCTTCAAAAGGGGTGATTCGGGATGACTTTGAACCGCTGAAAATTGCAAGTCAATATATTGAAAATGGAGCTGCAGCAATTTCGGTTTTAACAGACGAACCTTTTTTTAATGGATCTCTTAAATATCTGGAATTGATTTCAGATATGAGTTCAATTCCGATTCTAAGAAAAGATTTTATTGTAGATACCTATCAAGTTAAAGAGGCAAAAGCATACGGTGCAGATGCTGTTTTATTGATTGTATCCATCTATTCCGGAAATCAGTTACATGAACTGATCGCTGCATGCAGAGAATTCGGACTATTTTCATTGGTGGAGTGTTACCATGAAGACGAACTGCAATCAATTCATTGGGATGAAGTTGAAATTGTTGGAGTGAATAATCGGAATTTAGCTACCTTTGATGTAGACGTACATCGGGGGGTAGAACTACTGAAACAGTCTCCGAATCATATTGTTAAAGTGTCAGAAAGCGGTATTTATAAACCTGAAGATCTTCTTTTACTTTATGAAAATGGAATTGATTCTGCACTGATTGGGGAGTATTTAATGAAACAACCTGATATTGGAATGGCATTAAAACTTCTGTTGAGTGAGTTTCAATCACTTAAAAAGGTGTCTGAAAGTAATCTTAAATAATTGAATATTAATAGTTCTTGCTGAATGTAGAATGATGTTTGAAGAACCCGAAAAAAGAACAAAAGTGAAAATTTGTGGTATAACCACACTGGAAGATGCACGCTTTGTATCAGGAGCAATGGCTGACTACCTTGGATTCATTTTCTATTCAGGTAGCTCAAGATATATCGAACCTGCTAAAGCCGGAGCCATTATCAATTGGATTGAAGGGCCTGAGAAAGTTGGTGTATTTGTTAATCAGCCTTTGGATGACGTCAATCAAATTATCACTGAGACCGGATTGGATTTGGTTCAGCTTCATGGAAATGAGTCTCCCGAGTACTGCGGTTTAATTGATAAACCTATTATTAAAGTGATCCATATCACTCCTGATACCAAATCGGCAGATCTTCAGAATAGTTTGAATCTTTATGAATCAGCCGTTGATTATTTTCTTTTTGATACAAAAACAGAAAATGAATGGGGGGGGACCGGAAAAAAGTTTAATTGGATCCTGCTTAAAGAGATCACCATCGGACGCCCCTTTTTTCTTTCAGGTGGACTCAACGCTGATAATATTCAAAATGCAATTGAACAGATACAGCCGTACGCTGTTGATCTGTCAAGTAGTCTTGAGAAATCTCCTGGATTAAAGGATTTTGACAAAATTGAGCTGTTTTTTAATGAGATGAGGAACATTTGGGATGAAGAATGATCAAATTAAAGTTGAATTATTAATTACCTGACATCAATTATGGATTATACTGTTCCAACTAAAGAAGGTTATTTTGGTAAATATGGTGGGAAATACGTTCCTGAAATATTGATTCCGGCACTTGTCGAGCTCGAAGATGCTTATGAAAAATCTTTGAATGATCCTCTATTCCAAAAAGAGTACCATGATCTTCTTCAGGAGTACGTAGGGCGCCCTACTAAATTAACGTATGCCAATCGTCTGACTGATTATTACGGGAAGGCAAAAATCTATATGAAGAGAGAAGATCTCTGTCATACAGGCGCACATAAAATAAATAATGCAATTGGGCAGCTTTTACTTGCCAGAAAAATGGGTAAAAAACGGATTATTGCAGAAACGGGTGCCGGTCAACATGGCGTTGCGACTGCCACTGCTTGTGCAAAATTTGGGTTCCAATGTGTGATCTATATGGGTGCTGAGGATATGGAGCGTCAAAAATTGAATGTCGATCGAATGAGGTTACTGGGTGCAGAAGTACGAACTGTAACAAGTGGATCACAGACTCTCAAAGACGCAACCAATGAAGCCATTCGTGATTGGGTAACCAATGTTGAAAATACATTTTATATCATTGGATCTGTTGTGGGGCCACACCCATATCCGATGATGACCCGAAATTTTCATAAAGTTATAGGTGAAGAAACGAAATCACAGATTCTCAAGCTTGAGGGAAGAGAGCCCGATTATTTGGTTGCATGTGTAGGAGGCGGAAGCAATGCGATTGGATTCTTCTATCCATTTATTCAGAATGAAGATGTGAAAATGATTGGTGTAGAGGCGGCCGGTTTAGGAGCTGATACCGACCAGACGGCTGCTACTTTGACCATTGGATCACCAGGAGTATTACACGGGTCACTGAGCTATTTACTTCACAATAGTGAGGGACAGATACAACTGGCGCACTCCATCAGTGCAGGCCTCGATTATCCGGGTATTGGTCCGGAACACTCCTATTTGCACGATATAAAACGAGTGCACTATTTTGGAATTACAGATCATGAAGCAATGAATGCAGTTAAATTGTTATCCGATAAGGAGGGTATCATACCTGCAATTGAGACGGCACACGCTTTTGCATACCTTGAAAAGTTGATGCCATTGACTCAAAAAGATGAAATTGTCATTGTAAACTGTTCCGGGCGAGGAGATAAAGATATGAAAACCATATCGGAATGGTTTTCAGACGATGATAATATTTGATCATTGTATCAAACCATAAGAACTTGACTAACATATGATTCAACATAAAACACGCATTGGTAGATTATTTGAAAAAAGGTCCGCAAATGATAAGGTGATGTCTCTATTTATCACAGCCGGTTATCCGAATTTGGATGTGACAACGGATCTGATTTTGGGTTTTGAGAAAAACGGTGCGGATATGATCGAACTGGGAATGCCTTTCAGTGATCCACTGGCAGATGGACCCACTATTCAATATGCAAGTAATAAAGCAATTGAAAACGGGATCACGATGAAGAGGATCTTTCAAATGGTACGTGAAGTTCGAAAGTCTTCAGAAATACCCTTGATTTTAATGGGTTACATTAATCCTATTTTACGATATGGGTTAGATAATTTTTGCAGAGATGCATCCGAATGTGGTGTCGACGGATTGATTATACCCGATGCACCGATTGAAGAATCTTCAGAATTGGCTGAATTGGCATCTAAACATCAAATAAACCTAATTTATCTGGTTGCTCCAAACTCAACTGATGAACGAATGAGACTGATTGATGAACATAGTCAGGGATTTGTTTATTGTGTTTCTGTTACAGGGGTGACAGGTGCACGAAAAGGAGATGAAGTCGCAAAATCGGTAGAAAGATTTATTGGGAGAGTCAAAAAAAACGTTACCAAAAACCCGAAACTGGTGGGTTTTGGAATCAAAAATTATTCCGATGCCATGACAATATCACATGAAGTGGAAGGGTTTATTGTGGGTAGCGCAATTATTGATACCATACGAAATAAATATCCTGACAATAATTGGCTTGAAAACACATTATCTTTTGTAAAAGAACTGAAATATGGAAATATTAAGGCCTAATTTTAAAACATTATAATTTATTATGAGATCATTTTTATTATGGGTACCGATTGCGATTATACTATTACTATCAGCATGTAATGCTGATTACAGGCCAATTTCTATCGGACCAATAGATGAGGTTATAGTCGTAATGGACTCAACCGATTGGGACAGTGAAACAGCATTGGCAATAGAAGAAACATTCGGTAAACTGATAGGTACTTTGCCAACCGCTGAACCGACTTACAAGTTAATTTTCAGAGATTTTAGTACAAATGAAGAATTGGATAATCTCAGAGAACATAAAAATATCATTTTTGCATCTACACTTGATGATGATAATAATGTAGCATCACTGATAAGAGCAATTTTGAGTGATGAGATAGAAGAGAGGGTCAGACAGGGAGAAAGTTTTGCATTCCCTTTACAAGATAGATGGGTACGAGATCAATGGACACTGTTACTTACTTCAACTTCGGATCTTGAACTTTCAGAAAAAATTCTAAACTCAGAGAGCTCATTGGTTGGTAATCTGATGGATTTGGAGTTTCAGAGAAGAACGGCTGAAATATTCCGAAGGGGTGAGCAGGTTGAAATATCAGATTCATTGTGGAAAAATCGCGGGTGGAGTGTCCGTATGCAGCATGATTACACACAATCGGTTGACGTAGATGATGTTGTCGTTTTTAAAAGATATCTACCTGATAACAATCGTTGGATGTTGGCCTGGTGGGAAGATGATGTTGATAATATTGATTTTTTAGATTCAGAATGGATTAATGCACATAGAGATTCACTGTTGCAACAATATCTTCGGGGAGAAAGGGACGAATCCTACATCACAACGGAGTACAGACGTCCGGTTATAACGGATGAAATGGATCGTAGTGATCACATAAGGGGTTATGAGACACTCGGAACGTGGATGATGACCAACGATTTTATGGGAGGGCCCTTTGTGAATTTCACTTATTACGATCCGCAAACAGAAAGACTGTTTATGATTGAGTATGGACAGTTTGCACCCAGTGTAACAAAAAGAACTTTTGTAAGACAATTCAGGGCTATGGGTCGAACATTTCAAGCAGATTCTACCTGGGGTGAGTTGGATCAAGCTATAATCACAGATTTACAGAATTAATTGTCCCTGAATATACTCCGGGATTTTATCATTTAACCTCCTATCCGTAGTAGATCTGTACTAATGGTGATTGGATTCTATTATTTGTCTCTCATATGCAAAAAAGATCAGAAAGGATCGATAAGCTCTCTGATGCAATAGATAGATGGCTTCAACCGGATAACAGTGAATTAAAAGAGGCCATCGATTTAACAGTATCTGAAAAACTATTTAGTTTAGAAGATATCAAACATCGTATACTCTCCTTGAAAAATACTCTTACCAGAGAGAATCTGATTCGATGGGCTGAACTATCAAAACTGAACCCGGAATCGAATCAAGGAAAAGAGATTGTTTGTTTGCATGCAGGTAATTTGCCCATGGTTGGAATTCAGGATCTGTTGGCAACTATTCTAACCGGTGCGAAATATGTGGGAAAATTATCTAAAAAAGATCCATATCTGCTACCCACTCTTATCAGCAAATTAAAAATTTCAGATGTAGCCGACAATCCTCAATGGACGGTGAATATAGGGCAGTTGAGAGGAATCAAGGCTAAAGCTATCCTTTTTGCAGGATCAGGGAAAAGTGTTCAAAAGGTTAAGTCAAAACTAAGATCTATAGGAGTTGCCAATTCGAATACTCCGGCCCTTATTCGAACAGCTCATTTTTCAATCGCATGGATTCGTGATATGGAACCGGAGACCATGGTTGATTTAACAGAAGCCGTCTTTAGATATGGTGGAAGAGGGTGCCGTTCCGCAGCTATAGTTGTTGCGCCGGAGCCTTTACTATCCAACTCATGTTCCTTCACAGACTATATTGAATCTTTCTGGATAAAAAATCCGCAATTTGAAAAACCGGAGGAATCACTGAAACACAGATTTGCCCTGAACCGGGCAGTGGGAGTTCCACAATTGTGGTTGGATCATTTTTTAATTGAAGAACGATTTGAACAACCGGATGAAAATTTTATCCTTTATTGGATCAAAGGTGGAGAAAGTGAACTTAAAGAGCTTATACAAAAGACGCAAAATGGGCTACAGAGTGTTTTTACAACAGGTTCATATATGGACAGACAGATCGAAGGATTTACATTGGAACCATTGTCAGAAGCACAAAACCCTCCGATATGGTGGCGTCCGGATGGAGTAGAACCTATTTCATGGTTACAAGAGCACTCCAATGATTAATATGGTTTTTTTACTATTTTAGACAGAAGATAAACATTAAACTAATCTACCATTCCAATGACCCGATTTTTTACTTTCTCACTATTAGTATCACTCATTTTTACCATAAATGCATGTGGTCAAGACAATAATCCACTTCACCAGATCTATCTTGTTGAAGATGCCAGCCATTCTGTATTGGTATTTTCAAAGACAATGGGATGGAGGCACGATTCAATAGAAGCGGGGGCCGAGACGATTATTCGCTTGGGTGAACAAAATGGATTTTCAGTGACCTGGAGCGAGGATGCAGAATATTTTACAGATTCCAATCTATCCAATTACGATGCGATTATTTTTCTCAACACAACACTTACGATACTCAATAGTGATGAGCAGCGGTCCGCATTTCAACGTTTTATTCAAAACGGGGGTGGTTTTGTAGGTGTGCATTCAGCAACAGATACGGAATATGACTGGCCGTGGTACGGTGAATTGGTGGGTGCTTATTTTGATAATCATCCCGGGAACCCAAATGTTAGAGAGGCGATTATCGATGTTGTGGATTCAGATCATCCATCTACTATGCATCTTCCAGAACGCTGGCAGCGAACTGATGAATGGTATAATTTTGGAATGATCAGTGATCAAATCCATGTGATCATGAAATTGGATACAGACAGTTATGAGGGAAGCGATCATCCGGGCAACCATCCCGTAGCATGGTATCAAGAGTACGATGGTGGCAGATCGTTCTATACGGCTTCAGGGCACACTATAGAATCTTTTTCTGAACCACTTTTTATTGAACACTTATTAGGTGGATTAAACTATGTAATGGGTATTGAATAATTCAATCATCAAAAAATATTTAACACCATTAAATACTAAATCAATTGGCTTATAAGAGTAAAAGTAACAGTCTTGATACATTTCGAAGTCTCTATAAAGAAATCAAAAATGGTCAGTTCAATAAACCGATTTATTACCTCTATGGTGACGAGATGTTCTTAATCGATCTGATTCAGGATGAGATCGAAAAAATATTACCGCCCGGCCAAAAAGATTTCAATTTTGACTTGATTTATGCCGGAGAGAGTGTTCCATCTTCAGTTTTAAACATTGCCGGCAGTTATCCAATGATGGCAGAACGAAGAATTGTTGTCGTCAGGGATTTTATGAGATTTGATGAAAACCCGGATGGTAATAAAACAATTGAATTTACGGAATATTTAAAAAGACCTAACCCATCTACCATACTCTGTCTGATCGACCAAAAATTTCCCGATAAAAGGAGGGACCCGGGTAGATTTCTAAATTCAAAAGAGATTGCCAAGTCGGTGGGGATATATGAATTCTCAGCTATTCCGGAACAGAATCTTCCGGAATGGGTAATAGATTGGACAGATCACAGACATCAGATGAAGATTAGTCCAATGGCAGCTCAGTTATTGGCACATCTGGCCGGGCCGGAACTAAAGCTACTGTCCACAGAAATAGAAAAACTGTGCACTTTTGTGGACAGTGATGTGGTCATCACAGAAGACCATGTAAAAAAAGTAACAGAATCTTATCGCGAATATAACATCATAGAGCTTAAAAATGCAGTGATTAGCCGGGATCTGGACAAATCCCTCATGATTGCGGAACAGATGTTGCTAAAGAGTAATAACAGCACGGGGGAATTATTTAAAACCGTGGGGTTCTTTTACACAGTGTTTAGCAATATCTGGCAAATATGCAGATTAACTGAAAAGGGCTTGAATAAAAATCAAGTCCAGGAAGTGTTAGGTGAAAAACGAACATTTGTTTTTAACCATCAGTATAGAGACGCTTCCAATTTTCGATTAGCTGAAATGCCGCATATTTTTGAAGCGCTTCTCGATACAGATCGATCGCTGAAGGGTTTCAGTACACTGGATAATCCCACCATATTCCTCCTGCTCATTAAACGTATCGTCGGGTAGAACCTCATCACGGTTTCCCGGCGTTGCGGTAATAGCAACGGAATAAGCGGGGTACCAACATGGAAAGTTCTACATATTCGAAACTTCAACAGATGTCTGACGAAGAAGTAATGCAACAACTGCAAAATGGGGTTGTTCAGTCGTTTGATATTATTGTTCATCGATTTAAAGACAGATTACACAACTTTCTTTATAGGTATACACACAATCATGAGGATTGTGAAGACCTGGTACAGGAGACATTCCTGAGAGTATATAGAAGTCGATTCTCTTATCAGCCTATTGCAAAATTATCCACTTGGATCTTTACCATCGCTTTAAATCTGGCTAAAACGATGTATAAGAAAAAGCAACGTATGACCACTTTTTCTATACATGCAGATGAAACTGATTCTGAAAGCAGAGATTTTGAAATTGCAGATAGTGCACTTTTACAAGATGATGAACTCCATTTGAAAAACTCAATTGAAGAGCTCGAAAAAGCATTATTGCAATTGAATGATGACTTTAGAGAAGTCATTATTCTCAGAGATGTTCAACAGCTTTCCTATGAGGAAATAGCTGATATTACAGGAACCGCAATGGGTACGGTTAAATCCAGAATTAATCGTGCAAGGGTGCAACTTCAAGAAATTATTGGAGATTACGTAAAATCGGAAACTTTCTAATCCGCTTGAAGTAAGAATCTTTGTTAACAATAAGAAATTCTTACTTAATGAGATCTGAAAAAAATCAATTACATGATAGAACCGATGAAAAAACACGTAGTTCGGAAAAAGAAAAACGTGTAGAAAATACCTCTTCATCGGTTCTCTCTTACAATAAAGAAAAATCTTTGCCCGATGATTCTATTTCGAGTAGATTAGCCTCTCTTCCGGTTGTTAAAGTAAAACCCGGGTTTGATCAAAAAATGGCGGCTTTATTTGCTTTGGAACTGGAAGAAGAGATTCGAAGAAAGTGTTTCAGTTGGCAGATTAAAACAAATAAAATCCGTTTACCCGACCTGATTACGGATCTTCGTTCTGAGTTTTTTTAAATCCTGATGTTCCGGATCAATGGATAATCCTTCAATTGTGAATTTAAGTGATTCTGAGTAAGCCTTCACTTCAAACAGTATCCATGCCAAATTAAAGAACGCGTCTGTAAATGAAGGTTCGATTTCAATGGCCTTTTTATAGCTGGATGCCGCTTTAATGTGATCACCACTTCTAAGTAAAAAATTACCATAATTAAAATGGGCAACCGCATTATCAGGTGCTATTTTAACCTGATAAGCAAAGAGTTGAGCTGCTTTCTCAAATTCTTGAATCGCTTCATAGCTATCTGCCAGATTGTTCAGTGATGGCAAATGTCCGGGTTCCAACTCGAGTACATCAAGATAGTGTTTGATTGCCAACTTATACTTTTCAACTTCAGCATATGAGTTTGCCAGGTTATATTGACACTTTACTATTGCCGGCTGGATTTCAACAGCTTTCTTCAACACTTCTATCGATTGTTCATATTCACCGGCCAAGTAATATCCGACACCCAGATCATTAAGTAAATCTGCATTGTCGGGATCATCTGTTAAGTGGGTTTTGATCTCTTCAATTTGTTTGTAAAGAAAAGCAGAATCATTCATCAAAATTGATAACCTATTTGAAGTTCAGATCTGAATCTGGAAAATGAACTGTGTGAAAATATAAGTTTTAATGGGCCCAAAATTGTTTGGGCACCAACAGTCATTGAGAATCCAAGATCAATATCGTTTTCTGTTAATTTCAGGTTCCAGTTACTCAAGAATCGTGCAGCAAAAAAATCAAAACCGATAAAACGTTTATTAAACGGTTCAGCCTGAAGGCCTAAAGATATCATTTGCACATTACGTGATGCAATTTCGTATCGTTCTGCACCCCCAAAACGGATCATTTGGTAATAGGGTTGAAATCTATTGGGGGAATTCCAATACTCCCATGGCAGATCTCGTCCGGTTGTGTAAGATCCCCATAAAGTGTTGTTAAGTGATAAGTAATCAGTTAATTCAAACCATCCGGAATAGTATAGTGTGGTTGAAGTGAAGTTAATCTGACTTAATAAAAAATCATCACTCACATAACTTTCAAAAATAGTGCGTACACCCTTTGTCGGATAAGATTTTCTATTAAATTTGTCTCTCATGAATCTAAGAAAAATAGCGTGGTAGTCTTGGTCTGATGAGAGAATTCCATTTGTATTGATGATATTGGAATGATTTGTAAAATCCTTTCGAGCACCCAATGCAATAAGATTATTGGTACTGAAATAGTTTGCAAAGGATATTTCACCCCTTCTAACAACGTAATTAAATCGCGAATTTCGTTTACCTTCAAAAAACCATTCAACATCTTCGGAGAGATATTCTAAAGTCATTAAAACTGCAAATCTCGATTCCAATGGCCCATAATAATTATGATCAACTTTAATATTCATTCTGTCACCTAATCTTATTTCTCCACGGGTGAATGATCCGCGATGAAGTAAACCGTGAAAAGTTCCTTCCGTCAGGATTGATGCTTTTGTTGGAGACTCATATCTCAAACCTATATTAAATTCGTCTCGAATATTTTCAATGACATTAATTTGTAGCGTGTAAAAATATTCATTACTGGGTTGAATCCTATATGTGACCAAATCTATGAATTGTGAGCTGTAGAGTTTGGATATTTTTTCTTCAATCATTTCTGGGCTTAAACTGGCTCCCGGTTCAAATTCCAGTAAACCCATGATAAAATCGTTATCATAAATGGTGTTTCCATTGATAGAAATGTCATTAATCGGAAGAGAACCCAGTGAACCTATTCCGGGCCGTATAGGGGGTGGCCGTGACTGCATTGCAGCGATCTCTCTAAATTTTTCAATGTGATCTTGACCTGCCTTTTGTCCAATTTCAACATATTTGGCAGTATTTCTAAAATCGGCCGGGGAATAGGCATTAAGCTCTACTACATCAATATAATAATCTGCCAATTCTTTCTGGATGGCTACATTATCCAGGACACGAAAGAGTATTGTCTGAGTTAGTACAGTGGAGAGAGTATTCAGACTATCTTTGGGCATTAAAGGGGATCCAACATGTACAGCGATCGTATAATTCGCACCCATGTCAATCGCATCCTGTACAGGTAAATTTCTGATCAGCCCTCCATCCACGTATAGTTTTCCATCTATTTCGTGCGGTGTAAAGATAGATGGTATCGATATGGTGGCACGCAACGCATCCGGAAGATAACCGGAGTTAAAAACTTTTGCATTACCGGTTTCAAGATCTGTTCCGATTGCAGCGAATGGAATTGGAAGTTTATTAAAGTCTTCCAGCCCATGTGTGGGCCAAGTCAGAGTTGAGAGAAAAGTGTAAATATTTTGACCTGTAATTATACCTGCAGGGAGGTCAATCCCTTGATCGCTGATTGGAAAACTGGCGATAGTGCGTTCATTATTTAATTTTTCATAGTTAGATATATATCTTCTGTCTTTTCTTTCTATAAAAAGTTCATTAAAATCGTTAGACAGAACGATATCAAGCATTTGTTCCGTTGTATAACCTATTGCGTAAAAGGCACCGACCAAACCTCCCATACTGGTGCCTGTGATGTAATCTATTCTTAGCCCTGCCTCTTCGATAGCCTGGATAATACCTATATGTGCCAATCCCAATGCTCCTCCTCCTGATAGTACTAATCCGACTCGCAGGCTGTCTTCTTCTGCAGTTGTCAGATTTGTCGCATAACTATTTTGATAAATAGTTGATAACATTATAAAAAGAAATGCAAATAATAATGCGGAGTAGCATTTACATTTCCCGAATCGTCTGCGTTTTATAGAAAAGTCCATTTGGTAGTAAACGGGTATTCAATTTGAAAATTTTATTCTAAAAATCTCTTTAAAGGACGATTCATAAAGCCTATTTGTTACAGGAAAAATGTTAAATAATTATCGATTAACCTGTTTTCACTATGTAACCATCCTTTTCCAGAATGCTTCTAATTTTATCAGTGTGAGATCCTTGTATTGTTATAGTTTTGCCCTTTACAAAACCACCTGCACCACAAGAAGATTTGAGATTTTTCTCAATTTTTTCTATAACCTGAGGATTATGTGTTAATCCGGTTACCACGGTTATCGGATTTCCTGTTTTTGGATTTTTTTGTTCTTTTACGGTTAAAACCAATTTTTTCTCATGCATTTTGATTCTCTATTTAAACATATCAGAGAGTGTTAATCTTTTAATGAATTTATGCCCTGCAACAACCATTGGAATATAATATGTAGATTCTTTTAGAAACTTTATCAAATTTGTGTGTTTTTTTAAAATCAAATTTATGATTACAACTAAACTGTTTATGTTACATCTTTGTTTAAGAGGATCAGAAAAATAGTTAAATTTGTGTCATATGGTAAGGATAAAATGAAAGGAGATGACTTTGCAAGATATTAAGATGAATATTTTAGGACTTTCAACAAGTCCGAGCAGCGGTGGAGCTTACGCTCTGATATTATCAGAAACTGAGGGTAACAGAAGATTACCTATTATCATAGGTACGTTTGAAGCACAAGCTATTGCTTTGGAGCTGGAGAGTATCAAACCTCCCAGACCGATGACTCACGACCTTTTAAAAAATTTAATCCTCAGTTATAATTCAAAGGTTGATAAGGTGGTTATTAATGATCTAAATGAGGGTACATTCTTTGCGCAGATTCACTATTTGAATGAAACTGAAAATATTGAATTAGATGCAAGACCAAGTGATGCCATTGCTTTGGCTATTCGATTTAATGCACCCATTTACGCAAATGAGAAAGTGTTGAATGAAGCCGGTATTTCTACCGATGATATAAAAAGTAAACCTGATCAAAAAGGGAAAAGGGGGGATGTCAATGATGATATGACTCAATTGGAGGAGTTAGAGGTCGCTCTAAAAACGGCTATTGAGACCGAAAACTATGAGAAAGCAGCTAAAATTCGTGACAAGATTTCAAAACTAAAAGGATAGAGTGAAAATACAATCCGTATCATTTCAAGAGTTGCCATTTTCAAAATTATTCAAAGATTACTTGTCAGGTAGTGAAAACCTGACATCTTTTTTTGAGTTCGATCCCTTTTCTGAACCTGATTATCAAAAACGTGCAGACACAATTCATTTTACAACAAATAGAGATCATGTTGCAGATGCACTATTGAAATTTAACCATCGATTTGATGCTCAGGATCAGACAATTGAATCCATTGAAAAATTACGTAATGGCAAAACTGTTACAGTAGTAACAGGTCAACAATTGATTTTGTTTGGGGGGCCACTCTTCACGATCTACAAAATTATCACGGCTATTGTCTATGCAAAAAGACTCGAAAAAAGTCTTAAGAGGCCGGTTATTCCGGTATTTTGGATGGCTGATGAAGATCATGACTATCGGGAGGCAGCTACTTTAAATGTGCCTCAATCAGATGATATCAACCCGCTATTTTATGAATCTGAGGAACCCGGTTATAAGAGAGTATCAGAAATAGGTTTGGGTACAAATTTTAATGAATTCAAGAATCAGTTAAAAAAAATGCTGCCGGAAACTGATTTCAGTGATAACCTTTGGAATTTGATGAATAGTTGTTATTCGGATTCAGAAACATTTGGATCCGCATTTGGGAAACTCATTTTGAAACTTTTTGGCAAACACGGATTAATTCTGGCGGGAAGTAATGATCATGATATTAAAAAACTGATCCAAAAACCTCTAACCCGCTCGATTAAAAAAGCTGCTGAAATAGAAAAAATACTGATTGACACCTCCAAAAAATTACTGACAAGTGGTTACCACAACCAAGTGACAGTACAGAATTCAAATCTTTTCTGGATTGATGATAAAGATGCCAGAAAAAAGATAAGTTTTGCTGATGGAGAGTGGATCGTGGAAGGTTCCAAAAGAAAATGGTCTTCCGACAGTTTAGTAGAAGAAATTCTGGAACAACCAAATCGCTTTTCACCAAACGTGTTTTTAAGGCCGGTATTACAAAATTTTCTGATACCGGTAGTTGCTTATGTTGCAGGCCCCGGAGAAGTAGCTTATTATGCACAGATGAGAGCATTTTATGAACATTTTAGATTAAAAATGCCAATTATCCTGCCTAGATTCAGTGCTACACTCATTGAGGGAGGCATCGATAGAATTATTGGAAAACTGCCATTCAAAATTTCAGATTATTCAGAAAGGATTGAGGATCTGGAATCGATGTATTTGAAAAGAGCAGACACTCCCGACATTGAACCTCTTTTTCAAAAATGGAAAGATTCGGTCCGTGAAGTATCAGAGTCGGGAATCAATCGGGTAGCAGGAATCGATCCTACTCTTAAAAAGAGTGCTGATAAAACAGTTACGCAATTTTTTACAGAATTGGACAAATTAAAAGGCAAAGTTTATCGATCTATTAAAGAGGATGAGAAGGTGCAGTTAAAACGTATTCAGAGAATACAGGAGAATCTGTTCCCCGGGATGAACTTGCAGGAAAGAGAAGTTGCCTTTTTCTATTTTATGAATAAATATGATGTGGATCTTTGGGATCGTCTGCTGAGTCAATTTGAGAGTGAAGATCCATCAACACACAAATTGATCTATGTTTGATGGACAATCGGGATCAAATTAAAAAAGGATTAAGAAAATTCTATCTTTCAAAAAGAAAAGAACTCACTGAGATACAGGTTCAATCCAAAAGCCATGATATCATAAAAAGGGTTCTCCAATCAAAGGAGTATGAAGATGCAGAATCCATTCACTGTTATCTCGCGATGCCACAGAACCGGGAGGTAGATACAACAGAATTAATACTGGATGCTCTCAACTCAGGAAAATCGGTCGTGGTTCCAAAGATGAATAGGAACTATTCATTGGATCACATTCGCATTGATTCCCTGAAACACTTAAGAACGAATAAATGGGGGGTATCTGAACCGGTGAAGGGTGAAATTGCAGACCTTTCCGAATTAGATCTCATTCTTATACCAATGGTTGCAGGAGACAGATACAGAAACAGACTGGGATACGGTTTGGGATATTATGATCGTTTTTTAAATGAAGTAACAGCCGTTAAAGCAGGGTTATTATTCAGATTTCAACTCCACGAGGACAAATTAACAGTTGAACCTCATGATGTTCCTTTGGATATTCTATTTACGGAATCCGAAAAGATCTGAAATTATTTCGAAACTGATAACAAAAATAAGCGTAGGATTGAGATGAGATAAATATTGATTCAGAAATTATGGATGTCATGGAAAAAACACTCAATATCACAGAACAAGACCTTCACTCTTCACTGAACGATTTTTTGGAGGAGAAGGAAAAAAAACCGGTTGAAAGTATTTGGAATTTTACAACGATTACAGGCTTACTGCTGGTTTTTGTTTCTTCAGCCTATGTAGGGCACGCAATCGGAACTGAATTCGGATTTTTTGGTTCAGTTCCGATGATCAACACAATGATGAATATAGCTCCCTATTTTGGAGGTGCTATGTTAGCTGTAATTATGCTATCTGCTTTTAAGAGAAAGAGTAAAGAAACAGTCATAGAGGCGGAAGAGAAGGAGAGAGTACGGGAGACATATGACAAACTTGATGAATTTCTATATGTTGGTGAAAAACAGTCTAAAAGTAAAAGCAGAAAGAAAGGAGAATCATTCAAGAACTTTTCAATAGGTTCTACTCACAAGTTAAGCCGGTCGAGAACGGATAAGAAGCTTGCGGGGGTCTGTGGCGGACTGGCAAAACATCTTGGCATGAGTTCTACGGTACTTCGATTAATATTTGTTGCTGCACTTTTCTTAAGCTTTAATACCTTTATACTGGTGTACATTGCATTGTCATTTGTGATTCCAAAAGAACCGATTTCTGACATGGACGATTTTAATAACTTTTGAGGATGAACTAATTGTGCTGATTTCTTTTGAAGGTATAGACGGATGCGGAAAATCAACTCAAATTGATCTGCTAAAGCAATATTTTGATCTAAAAGGGGATCAATATTCAGTATTCAGAGAACCGGGTGGAACTGAAATATCTGAAATAATCAGATCCATCCTTCTTCATGAAACCGATGAAATGGATCCTGTTACTGAATTATTGCTCTTTTCGGCTGCCAGATCTCAATTAATTGCAGAGAAAGTGGAACCACTGTTAAAACAAAATCATATAGTCATTTTGGATCGTTTTTATGATTCAACTACAGCATATCAAGGTTTTGGGAGAGGTTTGGGTAATCAGGAACAATTGAGCATACTGAACCGACTCGCTTCACACCAAACGGTTCCGGATCTTACATTTTATTTAAAAATTGAACCTGAAGAAGCCGCTGTCAGAACCGGCGACATTGATAAGGACCGAATGGAAAATTCAGGTTTATCATTCTACCGAAAGGTTGTAGAGGGTTATAATATGATTGCAGATTCTGAATCCAGATTTCATACACTTGATGCAACCCAAAAGCCTGAAATTATCCATAGTGAGATTGTCTCAATCATTAAAACTTTGTGAGTCCCTGCAAATCAGGTTTCAGCCAATAAAAAAGTGACGGCAGGATCAAAAGATCAGCTAACAATGCAGCAAAGATGGTTGTACAGACCAGAAAACCCATCAACGCTGTTGATGTAAATGCGCTGGTCATAAGAGTCCCAAAACCTGCAATCAGAATCAGACTTGTGATGACAATAGCCCGTCCGGTTCGGATTGTTGTGAATGATATAGCCGGATTCATCGACCTCTTTCTAAGATATTCTATCCTGAATCTGGCCAGGAAATGAATACTGTCGTCCACAGCAATACCAAGCGCAATCGTAAAAATTACAGCCGTTGATGGTTTAATATCAACACTCATGTAACCCATTAAACCTGCTACAATAATAAGTGGGATAACGTTGGGAATGAGTGCGATCAGTAACAGCCGTATATTTTTAAAAAGAAATGCCATGATGACAGTAATTGCAGAAACCGCCAACAAAATGCTCCAAGCTAATGAATAAACAATCTTTTCTGTAAGATCTGCACTTAGAATGGTTGTTCCAGTAGTAATCACATTTTTTTCAGGAAAGAGATTATTAATCACCGGTTGCAGTTCATCTCTGATTTGATTGATTCTATTAGATCCTGCATCGTCTGTAAAAGAGGTGATCCGCAGTTTTGAATAGTCAAAATCCACTAATCGAAAGAGTTCATCTGAGCCATTTAATTCCAGAAGCAGTACATATTGAGCGATTGCCGAATCATTTTCCGGAATCGGATTGAATAGATCATCTTCACTATCAGACATTGAACGATGAACCTCGGTTATTAATGTGTGCAGACCGGTTACCCTTTGAATTTCCGGATAAGAGAGAAGAAATTCTTCAAACCGGACTAGCTTTTTCATCAGTTCAATGGAAAATACGCCATCCTGTTCGCCTGTATCGATAATAAATTCTAAAGGAAACTGTGAAGAGATATATTCTGAGAAGAATCGACTGTCTTGCATTAAAACTGTATCCTCTCCAATATCATCAAATATTTTTCCATTCACATTCAATTTCGTCAATCCAAAAGAGAACAACAGGGTCAAAATGCTACCACTGACGAGTATTTTAACATAATGTCTTCTATTTATTACCGAGAGTTTATGAAGCGTTCGGTTGATTGCCGGATAGAAGGAACCTGATTTTTCATTAACGACTCTATTCTTCCCTGACAACCGTAGTACAGCTGGCAGGAACAAGATGGTTATTATGTAAGCTAACAAGACACCCATTGCTGTATAGATACCGAACATTTTCATGGGTACGACGGTACTGCTTATGAGTGATGCAAAGCCAATAGCTGTTGTAATACTGGTTAGAAATGTAGCACTACCCAGGGTTACTATCATTTCAATGATAGAAAAATGTTTATTCTTGCCTAATTCTCTGGCATCATCATATTTTGAGATCATATGTACGGCATCAGCAACACCCACACATAGTAATATTGGGGCAATTGTACTACTCATTATTTCAAGATAACCTCCACTCAAATGGATCATTGCAACAGTTAATAGGAGGGTAGTCCAAACAATAATCATTGGGAATAATACTCCCCAAATGGTTCTATACAGATAATATAACAGTAGAACAATGAGTAGAGAGGAGATAAGTATATAGTTGATTATCTCACTGTTCAGCATATTTACATACTGATTCCGGAAATAAGGGATTCCTGAAATATGGAATTGATATTTTGGCCGGTATTCATCCAGTATCTCATTTATTGAATCGATTATCTGATTACGTACAGGATAGTTGTTATTGGACTCATCGATTCGCAGCGCAATAGCGGTTGCATCGCCCGATTGATTTAATAGGAACCCTCCTAAAATTGGATCCGACCTCATTTGATCTTTTAAGAAGGATAAATCTGCATCACCAAGCTCGGAAAACGATAAATATGGATTAAAATATAGGGTGTTATTGTTAGAATCTATCTTATCGGCACTCCAGAGTGATAATACATCATCCAGATTCTCCACCATCATAAGCTGTTCAGTAATGTGGTAGAGGTCGGTCAAAACGTCAATTGTAAAAAGAGAATCCTCTTGAAAACCGATCAAAATTGTATTATCGTCCCTGCCAAATTCATCTTCCAAAACATGGTAGTCCAAAAGTACATCATCATTCTGCGGATAAAATCCCTCCAGATTAAAATCTGTCCTAATATTACTAGCAGGATAGATAGCTAATAAAGCGATGATGATAAGTCCAAAAATCACATATCGGGGATATGTGATTATAAAACGCCCAAGTTTTTTCAATAAGACACTCCATTACAAAGATTCTAATGACTAAAGATGATCTGAAAACCAATCTAATAACGGCACAATTCCATTTTTTAAAAGTAGATTGAGATTTTTGAAAAAATAAAACTATTCTGCCTAAACTGATGAAAGGAGAGGTGACCGTAGAAAAAATCAGGGCTTTCCCCGCCAAATAAATTTGTTCCCACTGTGAATTCAAGATTATCGATCAAATCATAGGATCCTTCTAACTGTAGCCAATAATCATTTCCGGACACGTTGTACCGATTTAGTGAGATGATCTGTAAGCGATCTCTAAAAAAAGATCTTGATGCGAGGAGTGTGATATATGAATAGAAACGATCCGAAATGATCTGTTCACGATCACTTACAATCCATTCAATGTGAGCCTGAGAACTGATGTTAAAACCGAACAGTTCGGTACTGAATCCAATTAATCCGTGTAACCAAGGTGAAGCAATAATGTAATTATCATCTCTGTTTTCAAACTCTTGAAAGAGTTGTAAAGCCAACAGATTATCAGTTAAGGCATCATCCAACAGTGCTTTAGGATATGGCAGATTGGTAAATAACCTGTCTGATATAAACAAAAACTCAGAAAGTATTCCCGTTCTATCATTGATTTGATAATATCCTCCGGATCCTGCCATAAATGATGAGGAGTAGGTCGGTGTAAGATTCAGATCGGATGGACCTGTAAAATTCTTATTCTCAATTTCATAACCAAATGCAGGAGTCGGATATCGCCAGTGCATCAAAAAAAATTCCAAATCAAAGCGGTTTAGCGAGCGTAAACGAAAATTGACGGCGATATTTAGATCTTCAAACGGTTTATCCCAATCCTCATTATCTACGTTGAGATTAAAAACTTCAGCCAATGAAGATTGCGCCGGAAACCATCTTGAATCAGGTTTTGGGATCACATTTAGCTGTTGTGTTGGATGAAGAACGAGTTGTAGAGAATTTGCGCCAAAATATCTTATCACATTAAGTGCCAATATCCCTCTACGTGATTCAACTGGATCGGTTAAAGTAAATTCTCTCAGATCAAAAGGGGATAGGATATCTGAAACAAATGAACCATCCGCTCGGCCCCATATGATTCGCTGATATCCAAATCTGATATCAGTATTAGATAAATACAGATCTGAAAAAAGTTGTCTTAATCGAAAATTAAGACGTTGATTTTCCCGGTAAAGATGACGGAGTTCAATTTCAGATTGAATAATTCCAAATCGATAGGAGTAATTAAGTTCAATATTTAAACGATTCCTGCCGGCAATAAGGTTGTTGTCGGATACGGTTTGAAGTGCATTATAATTTTGAGCGAATCCTTTTAAACTGAGCTGAGCTGACAGTGGTTTCGCTAAGGTTAAAACGAAGATGATTATATAAATAGGAAACGATAATACGTATTTCAAAACAGGTGAGTTCAGTACATTTAAAATCTTTATTCTCAAAATGATTGATGCTTAATCAAAATATGCGTAAATTTAATGCATTGTGGATCTATATTATCTGCAGTTAATATCATTTCAACTCCGAATTAAAACTTTTCATACCCGAAGTTATTACTTATGGCGCACGAAAGAATAGAAGTAGACTTACCTTTAGCCAAAGTTTACGAGTTATTATGTAATCCAGTTCATTTTCCGAAGTTTCTTCACAGAATCGAGAAAGTAGAAAAAGTTAATTCTCAGACTTTCAACTACAAAACCACGATTGGAAGCGAAGAGTTTCTTTGGACAACAAATATTATCGATAATTTAAGAAATACTCGATTTGCCTGGATCACAATTAATGGTAACCTAAACCAAACAGGCACAATTCGTTTTACACCACTCAACAACGGCAGCAGGACACGTGTTGATATCTCACTTGACTATCGAACATTTTTTGGTGAAGCGGATGAGGATCTTGCAAATTTTATTGAGGGATTGCCTGAACAATTGGGTAAAGATCTCAAGAAATTCAAAGAGCTTGCAGAATCTGATACTTTCAAAGATGAAGAATCGGAAGAAACGGTAAAAACCGGCAGCGAAGTAACTGCGTAGTAGATTTATTCAGATCAAATTGATGCGTCCAGGATTACCAGGACGCATTTTTTTTTGTCTTCAATTTATGACTGAACACAATTCGAATGGCAATAACGTTTAGGGATTTTATTCAATCAAATGAGAGTGCCAAACCTCATTATTTTGTGATTGGTCACCCTATCAGCCATTCACTCTCACCTGTGATGCACCAGTGTGCATTGGATCACTACCAAATACCGGCAATTTATCGAGCCGTTGATCTGCCATCTGATCAGATTGATCAATTTGTTTCCTGGTGTAATTCAGATTCTTTTTTAGGGTGCAATATCACTATACCATACAAAGAGGCCCTGATGTATGCTGCAGACGAACTGGATGCAGACGCCAAAGAGTTAGGCGTAATGAATACGCTGTCGAAGGAAGGATCTATTTTAAAAGGATATAACACTGATCTATACGGATTTTTGAAACCTCTTGAGCCTTTTATTGATCAACTTAAAGGAGAGAGTGCAATCATATTTGGTACAGGGGGGAGTAGTCGTGCTGTTAGGGCAGGGCTTATTCGATGTGGCATTAATGAGATTACATTTGTATCAAGAAATCCTCAGTTATCAACTGAAACAGAGTTGGATCCTGAAATTTTTATCCGAACAGTTGACTATTCGCAGTGGCAGGTATTTGCAGAAGATGCAACCATTATTGTTAATACAACTCCATTGGGAATGTATCCGAATGTTGACCAGACCCCGGTCCGTGAGAATGATGCATTCCTTTTGACCGGTAAAATATGCTATGATTTGGTCTATAATCCTATTGAAACGCATTTTATGAAACTAACCGCCAAAGAAGGTGGGATAGCGATCAATGGTTTAGATATGCTGATTTGGCAGGGTAGTCGTTCATTTGAAATATGGAATGGGGTAGCTTTTCCGATAGATCAGGTGAAAATAAAATTAAAGACATTTTTTAATACCCTATGATAAAAGTGATTCAACCACATATTTTTAGTGATATTGATCGGGTTGATTGCTTTTTTACGGAAGCAAATCGAGAGATGAATGAACCTGTAGGGGGGTATGGTAACATCAAAGGATTAAATTTGGGACTTAATAGTGAAGAAAATGAATCCATTGTTCAGAAAAATTATGATCTGTTGTTTGACGAAACAGGTTGGAATCAGAATCAATTGATTATCGCCCGTCAGGTACACAGTAATAATATAAAATCCGTTCAAGAACCGGGTATCGTTGAGGGTGTTGATGGATTGGTAACAGATAGAGAAGATCTCTTATTAGGGATACAGGTAGCAGATTGTGCAGCCATTTTAATTGCAGATCCAAACCCGGTCCATCCTGTTATTGGTGCATTTCACGCCGGGTGGAGAGGGGCTGTTGCGGGAATAGTCGGTGAAGGATTAAACGAGATGATTAACCTCGGTGGTAATCCGGCTCAATGCAAAGCGTTTATCTCACCCTGTATTTCGGTCGATAATTTTGAGGTGGGTGAGGAAATAGCATCAAAATTTCCTTCAGAATATTGTGATTATAACCATTTTGATAAGCCCCATCTGAATTTGAAAGCTTTTTTAAGGGATCAACTCCTTGAGTGTGGTGTAAAAGAACCGCATATTGAAACTTCACCATTTTGTACAATAGATGATGATCGTTTTTATTCATACAGGAGAGAACGGGATCAGTCGGGAAGAATGTTGGGTGTGATAAGAATCAGTCCCAAAAAATAGAAGAATAGTTTATCATCAGATTAAAAACTCTGTTTTGTTAAAAGAAAAATTAGCCATATTGGGTTCAACAGGCTCGATCGGAACACAGTCGCTTGAAATACTAAAGAAAAAAGGTGAACGATTTGAAATTGTTGCTTTAACAGCAAATAACAATTTCCGACTCCTTGCTATACAGGCAAACGAATTCAAGCCCGATACCATCATTCTGGGGAATGAAGAGCATCGGGAAGAGTTTGAAACATTGTTGAATTATCGGCCTGTGTATGTTGGTTATGGTAAAAAAGACCTTGAAAATTATACTGAGACAGAAGATTACGATTTCTTGTTGAACAGTCTTGTCGGTTTTGCCGGTTTTATGTCGACATACAATGCCCTAAAAAGAGGGAAAAAAGTGGCTCTTGCCAATAAAGAGTCATTGGTAGTTGGTGGGGAAATTCTTACAAGCTTACCGGCATTTAGGGAGGGAAAGTTAATCCCCATTGATTCAGAGCACTCTGCTATGTTGCAGTGCCTGATGGGTGAAAACCGGAACGATATGAAACGGCTAATTATAACTGCCAGTGGTGGCCCTTTTAAGGATTATACAAAAGATCAGATGAAATCTGTAACCGTTGAAAATGCACTTCAACATCCAAATTGGGATATGGGTGCTAAAATTACCATCGATTCATCAACCATGATGAACAAAGGGCTTGAAATTATTGAAGCAAAATGGATATTTAATATTCCGGTAGATAAAATACTCCCCATTATTCACCCTCAGAGCATTATACACTCGATTGTTGAGTTTTTCGACGGTTCATCAAAAGCACAAATGGGTCCACCCGATATGAAAGTACCCATTCTTTATGCATTAACATATCCTGATCGAGTTGAGTATCCAAATCCAACGCTGGATTATTCAAAAGAGCATAACTTGGAGTTCTTTCCTGTAGATTATGAACTTTTTCCATGTTTAAAATTAGCCATGGATGCTGCAAAAGAGGGAGGTTTTGCACCGGCGATCCTAAATGCAGCAAATGAAGTTGCAGTTGAGAGGTTTTTAAAAAAGGAAATTCGCTATATTGACATAGCCGAGATCATAGAAACTACACTCATGTCGATTAGTAGAGATAAGTTATCGGATCCGCTTTCGTTATTGAGTATCGATGAGGAAACGCGCAAATTTGCAAATACCCTATTAAAATAGATTATGGATTGGTTTTTAAGTATATCAACGACGATACTGATTTTTATCGCAGCAATTTTTATTCTTGTTACGATACATGAATTAGGCCACTTTTTGGCAGCAAAATTTTTCAAAATGAGGGTTGATAAATTTTCGATTGGATTTCCTCCTAAAATATTCGGGTTCAGAAAAGGGGAGACTGAATATGTGATCGGTGCCACTCCATTGGGAGGTTATGTACAGATTGCCGGTATGATTGATGAATCTATGGATGACAGTTTTATTGATCAGGAAGTTCAACCTGACGAATTCAGAAGCCGGCCTGTTTGGCAGCGAACAGTTGTTATCTTAGCCGGTGTTGTTTTTAATATGATCCTGGCGGTTGTGATTTATATGGGGATGGCCTGGAATTATGGAGAAACGGTCATACCAATCGATTCAATATCCGGTATTTATGTACAAGAAGAGTCTGTAGCACATCAGATAGGATTACAAACAGGAGATCAGGTTGTTGGAATAAATGGCGAGGAGGTAGAATATTTTAATCAACTTTTTTCTCCATCTGAATTAACTGATCGTGATCTTACTTTTTTGGTACGCAGAGAGGGTGAACTCCTGACAATCAACACTCCCCCTGATTTTCTGGATCTTATAAATCGCGAAGGTGGATTTATTGATTTAAACAACACCTTACCCAGTAAAATTTCCCGTGTAATGCCGGGCTCACCCGCTGAAGAAGCGGGAATCACTAATGGTGATCAGATTGTATCAGCTAACGGAGAACCGATTCAATATTGGGTTCAAATTGTGGAAGTGATCAGAAATGCGGATGGTCCTACAAATATTGAGGTGTTGAGGGGAAATGAGATCGTACAATTGACCGTAGAAGCGGATCCTGAAACGAATCAAATCGGCATTCAATCATATCAGGCATCAGATTTGTTTGATTATGAAATCAAAACATACGGTATTGCTCAATCGGTAGTGGTTGGATTCAGCCGAACTAATGAAACCTTTTTTGGAATTATTAAAGGGATTGGAAGACTTTTTTCAGGTGACATCTCAATAAGAGAGAATTTAGGGGGGCCGGTAGCTATTGCCAATATTACCAAAGAAGCCACTGACAGAGGTGGGATGGAAGGTTTTTGGAATATCACTGCTTTTTTGAGTGTTACTTTGGCGATTATGAATATGCTCCCTATACCCGCATTGGATGGCGGTCATTTTATGTTTTTGGTTTATGAGGGAATCACCAGGCGTGAACCACCACCGAAAGTGCGTATGGGACTGCAACAACTCGGTTTCATTTTTCTCATCGGACTTTTTATTCTAATCACATTTAATGACATACTGCGTACAATTGGGAGTTAATGAATGATTGCTAAAGAGGGATTTACTACAATTATTGTTGTTTTCAGTTTCAGTATCGTTGTTGGAATTTTTGTGTCATATGGGCCGGGTTGGTTGGGAGCTATCGTTTATCCACTATTAATACTTCTCTGCGGTCTTATTTTATATTTTTTTCGGGATCCGGATAGATTTCCTCCTGAAGACCCGAATCTGATCATCTCACCTGCTGATGGTAAAGTGGTTCTCATACAGAATGTAGAAGAGAATGAATATGTAAAAGGTCCGGTGACTCAAATCAGCATTTTTTTATCGCCCTTAAACGTGCATGTCAATAGAAATCCGGTTTCGGGAGCTCTTGAATACCTAAAATATTATCCGGGTAAATATCTGATGGCCTGGGAAGATAATGCTTCCGAAATGAATGAAAGGGCTCATTTTGGAGTATATCACGAAAGTGGCACCAAGATATTATACAAGCAAATTACCGGCTTTATGGCTCGACGGATAGTATATCATGTAGAAGAAGGAGAAAATCTGATTGGAGGGGAAAGGTTTGGGATTATGAAGTTCGGATCCAGAATGGATCTGCTTTTACCCGGTAATTGTGATATTAAAGTGAAAAAAGGTGACTTTACTATTGCAGGGGAATCGATTATCGCTGAAATTAAACAAGGTGATGATTAAATTGTGTAGATCGTTGCATCTTATTTCTCTCATTCGTCTTTCAATTTTGAATCTTACTTAAGAGAATCCACATAAAACGTGATGAAATACCCTATCCAAAAAAAGAGATTTCGGAATCGGATAACCAGAAAAAAATTCAAACCGATCCCCAAGATGGTTGTCCCGAGTTTCTTTACACTTATGAATTTGTTTTGTGGATTTCTTTCGATCCTGATGGTATTTGAGGGAAATTTTAAGATGGGTGCGTGGCTCATCGTTCTTGCAGGTATGTTTGATGTAATGGATGGTTTTATGGCAAGATTGACCAATTCAACCAGCGAATTTGGAATGGAGTTGGATTCATTAAGCGATATCGTCTCCTTTGGTGTGGCACCGGGTGTACTGGTTTATGCATTTGCGTTTCATGAATTGCAAGTTGCCGGACTTTTATTAAGTGCTCTGGCTCCAATATGTGGATCTATACGATTAGCGAGATATAATATTGAGTCTAAATTGGGTGAACTGGAGTATTTTAGGGGTTTGCCATCACCTGCATTTGCCATCATGCTGGCAGCTTTTTATCTGACATCCGTTAATCGGATGGAATGGTTTGACGGCCTTAACCAGGGGGTCATCTCTGTGTTGGTTCCTGTTGTCGTTCTCCTGTCATTACTGATGATTAGCACCATCCCATTTGATAAGATTCCAAAATTTGACAGAGAGTCGATTAAATTATATAAAAACAGGCTGATCCTGATCTTTATCTATTTTCTGATCATTATTTTTCTTCAAGATATCGGCTTAATGATTGTTTTCTCTTTCTTTATTGTAAAAGGCCTGGCATTAGGATTGTATATTTTTTGGAAACAGGCATTCACAGACGATCCTGACCCAATGGAAGAAGGTATTTAAAAGTATTCTTATTATTTATCCGACCGTTCGAATTGAATCATTTGAAGAAAATTAAAGATTTTGCCTGCGTTTTCTTCCGTCAATGGTATGACACGTCCATTTACTTTATTCAGATAGATCCAGTCGCTCTCATTTTCACGTCTTAGGCGAATACATCTGTCACTCTGCATAATATCATTATAGACACTTCTGTTAGGCATTTCGTCGATTTTTAAGTGAATCAATTCATGAATACCCCATTGTTCAGAAAACACGGGTTTATTTCGAACATTGTAGTCAATTTGAATGGTATTGCCATCAATCTGAGTAAGGACTATTTCGATACGTCCATCATTAACTTTAAATAAGCTGAGAAGACCCAGTGCAAAAAAAGCAAAAGCGAGCAAACGCATATATCCTTCAAACAGAATATCAGTTGTTGAGAGATAAACTATAAACAAAACAAGGGATAACAGAATACTCAAAACGGCTGTTAATGGCCAAAATCGTGAGTATTTTTCATAAATGATCAGTTCATTACTCATGATAAAATTCGTTTATCGATAATTTTACCGGTAGTGGTCAGGTAGTGATCGTGCAAATTTGCGGTCAGGCAAGAGTGAATCGGACATATCCAGAGGGTTTCATTCTCAAATAATTTAGGTTGGTTCGTATTGACTGTGCCATGTTCTTGAGAAAGAGCCGATAAATAGGAATTTGCTTCAACGGTAATTATTTTTTCTGAGTAATTTATTACCTGGCCAAAGCATCTATTTCCGTTGATTACCAAAGAATCTTTCGATAAATGAACGGCACCACCGTGGACAATTGCAGCGGATCCATCTCCAATAACCTGTGCAACAGGAACCGAGCAGAACAGGGCGACATCATCAATGTTACAGGAACCGATTTGAACCTGCATCCAATCATAAAACACAAAATTACCGGGGCTTAACTCATCAATAGGGCCAAAATCGTTCAAAACGGACGTAGATGGAGTGTCACCCATTAAAAGAGATGCCTGTGGGAACGACCTCTTCAAATCGGTTAGAATGCCTATTACAGGCATTATAGATGAGCGTATCTGATCAATACCTGTGGATTGATAGGTTCTGCCATCATGAGTATAGAAACCATAAAAAGAGCAGTTATCCAATCGATCACACGTTTGAATTAAATCTTCAATTAAGTTGTGATTTTGATAGTGAATCCCACTTCTCCCAAAACCGGGATCGATCTCAAGAATGACTTTAAAGGGGCGATGCAAATTTTTTGATATCAGTTCTAAATCTTCTGTCCGGTTGACAAAAAGTCTTAAAGAAGCTTTTTTTTCCAGCTTGCAAAGTGCCGGAATTTGTAGAGGATAAAAAGGAAAGGCAATTGTTATATCATCCCAACCATCTGATGCAAAGTAGGAAGCCATATCTACTGATGAGACAGTAATCCCTTTAATTCCCGCTTCACGGAACCATCTGCCTACTTCAAGAGATTGGTGAGTTTTAAAATGAGGCCTTAGTTTAATCTTTAATTTGGTTGCTTTTTGGGTCATTCTTTGGATGTTACGCTTGCAACGAAATTCATCCAGTATCAGTTGAGGTCTAACGGTATTGAAATTTTTCATGAATCAGCAAATAATTATAACGTTATGGATACACATAAAATAGGAAATGCACACAAGCTTAAAACATCTTATTTTAAGTCTTATTAAAAAAATTGAAAAATTGGGAACGAGCAGGGAAATAAGAGTTATCGGACGACTGGAAAAAATATTACTTCCGTCTCTGTCAAAATTTACACTGGATGCTAAGATCGATACAGGTGCATATACTTCCAGTCTTCATTGCCATAATCTGGAATTATTTAAGGTAAAAGATAGGCAATGGGTAAAATTTTATGTTTTAGACCCGTCGCACCCGGAATATGATGATACCCCATTTGAAAGTCCGGTTTATAAAATTAAAAACATAAGAAGTTCAAATGGAATTATTTCAGAACGTGTCATCATCAAACAGAACGTCCTGTTTTGTGGCGAAAAAAATAAAATACAACTGTCGCTTTCAAACCGGTCGGATATGAAGTTTCCGGTCTTAATTGGACGGCGATTTTTATCCGGTAAATACATCGTTGATGTGTCTAAAAAATTTTTATATAAGTAAATTAGTACTATGGAAGACAAAAAGTTAAGAATTGCAATATTATCCAGAAATCGAGCCCTTTATTCTACAAAGAGGCTCATTGAGGCGATTGAAAAAAGGGGGCATCGTGCGGTCGTATTAGATCATTTAAAATGTGATATTGTCATAGAGCAGGACCGGCCAACAATATATTATCATGGAGAAGAAGTTAAGAATGTGTCTGCTGTGATTCCAAGAATTGGAGCCTCTGTTACGTTTTATGGTGCTGCTGTTGTCAGGCAATTTGAAATGATGAATATTCCTACTGCGATTGAATCTCAAGCTTTGGTACGATCCAGGGATAAACTAAGAAGTTTGCAGATATTAGCCAGATCCAATATTGGTATGCCAAAAACGGTCTTTACAAACTATAGCAAAGAAGTAGACAAAATTATAGATAGTGTAGGAGGGGCTCCATTGATCGTTAAACTATTGGAGGGGACGCAAGGGTATGGTGTTGTACTTGCACCGACTAAAAAAGCAGCAGAGTCTATGATAGAAGCATTTCACAGTATGAAAGCCCGGGTCATTGTACAGGAGTTTATATCAGAGGCCAAAGGTGCGGATATCAGGGCATTTGTTATTGGTAACCGAGTTGTTGGTGCGATGAAAAGACAAGGGAAAGAGGGTGAATTCCGATCCAATTTACACCAGGGAGGAAGTGGAGTATTGATAAAACTCAGTAAAAAGGAGAGAGAAGTGGCTTTAACAGCCGCTAAATCGATGAATTTAAGTATTGCAGGGGTCGATATGCTTCAATCAGACCGGGGACCTTTGGTTTTAGAAGTGAATTCATCACCCGGGCTTGAAGGAATCGAAAAAGCAACTCATAAAGATATAGCGACTGAAATTGTTAAATATATGGAGCTTTTAATTGAACAGTCGAAAGTGCGTAAAAAATCCGGAAGAAGAAAAATTAAGAGTAATGCTTGAACAGATGCATATTAATGGTCAGAAAATTGCAAGGGGAGAGGATAAGCAGCTTTATCTGCGTATAGCCAAACTGCCTACGCAGACCAATATTGATTTACCGGTCCGAGTGATTCGTGCGAAAGAACCCGGCCCGGTACTGTTATTATCTGGAGGTTTACATGGTGATGAAATCAATGGGATCGAAATTGTAAGGAGGATGCTATCCAAAAGGCTTGTTATTCCGGATAAGGGGACAATCATAGCGATTCCATTGATGAATATATACGGTTTTATACAGAATGTTCGTGGAGTTCCGGATGGGAAAGATATAAACCGTAGTTTTCCCGGTAGTAAATCGGGGTCATTGGCCAAATTGGTTGCATATACAATAATGAATGAAATTATTCCAAAGATCGATTATGGGATTGATTTTCATACGGGAGGCTCCAGTCGATCCAATCTATCTCAGATTCGTTGTTTAATTGATGACGAGGTAAATCTTGAATTGGCGAAAGCGTTTGGGCCACCGGTCATACTTCATTCACCATTAATTGATCAATCCTTTCGAAAGGCAGCGGCAAAAAAGAAGAAAAAGATATTGGTTTTTGAAGTTGGTGAATCACTTCGATTTGATGAGAAAGGGATTCTTGATGGGATTGAAGGTACATTAAGAGTTATGAAACATCTTGGGATGAGAAGTACAGATAGTGCTGTTAATCATTATAAAACAGAGACATATAGTAATTCTGTTTGGGTAAGGGCACCAATGGCTGGATTATACAGTCCGAAGGTGAAATTAGGTGATCATATAAAAAAGAGACAAGTATTAGGTTCGATAACAGATCCATTTGGGATAGATATAGATAATATCAAATCAAGATACGATGGTCGTGTTATTGGAATTAATTACTGTCCAATAGTTCATAAAGGTGATGCAATACTGCATGTAGCCACAAATCAAATAAATTCATGAGATCAGATTTAATATTTCATATCGTATCTAAAAGGAGATGGCGAGACACAAATAAAGATGGAGTTTATCGGCCGGAAGAGTTAGAAGATGAGGATCAGATAGAGTGTGTGTGGCCGGATCGTTTGAATGACTATTTAAATGAAAAATACAAAGGCAGAAAGAACCTGTATATACTGGTGATTGATGTAAACAGATTATCGGTACGTGTTACAGGTCAAATCGGCAATGATATAGTATATGCCGGAAAAGAGATTCACAATGATGCGGTACTTGATAAGATTCGTATTGATTGTGGAAAAGACGGGTTATTTGATCTGGATGTATCCAATAAATAAACTGAGTGAGTAAAGAGGCCATATCTGAAGAGTAATACAGTAACATAACTGTCGTATAATATATATTATGTAAAGTAGATATATGGTTGTATACCCTTATATTAGAAATACTTCTTTATCACCCTCCACCCTTTGTTGATTATCAACTCATAAATCAATTTTAAGACTACAGATCAATAGTTAACCTATCTACTCACATTCAAATATGCAGACTATATAAACCTTACATTGAATGTGACAAAACCGATTAACTCATAATCAGTGACTCGCTCCACTGCCCCGGCAACCTTGATCAACCCAACCGAAAGTTCAAGAAATGAATGATTAATAGTTATCAGCTTTAACACTTCAAGACTTTTATTTTAAAAAACTGTATGCTGAAAGCTGACGGCTGATAGCTGATAGCTAAAAGCTTAAATCATATTCCAACTAAGAGACATTGACAAATAGATCCCTCTCCTATTCTTTTAAAGCATTATAGATGGCCTTAAAATCGGGTAAATTATCGGCATCCTCCAGTATTTCAGCGTATTCAACTTCCATATCGCTGTTTATGATAAATGCTGATCGCTTTGCAACACCTTTCATACCATAAAAATCGTTGTCTAAGGCTCCAAACGATTTGGTTACCTCTTTATTGAAGTCACTCAGCAGTGGAAAGTTTAGATTATTACTTTTCTTAAATTCCCTCAATGTAAAAAAACTGTCAACACTTATCCCAACTACATTGGCATTCATATAGTTATAAGTTTTCATATTATCTCTCATTGTACACATTTCATCTGTACATGTTCCGGAAAAAGCAACCGGAAAAAATAGCAAAAGTGCTTTTCCTCCTTTTGTAAGCTCATTCAATGACAGATCTTTACCTTCACTATTTTTAAGTGTAAAATCTTCAGTTTTATCTCCTATTTTCATAGTTGTAAGTCATTATATGTTAACTTTAGGTTGTAAACTTGATGTAAAAGAGTGTACAAGTACTACTACACCAACTGCCAAAAGAACTTCCCAAATGGATTGATTTACCGGTATCATATTTTGTACAAACCAATACAACAAGTAAGCTAAAAATATCAATATCAATCCAACGATCGCTGATTTATGACCTAATTTTACTTCATGATCATCCATCATTAAAAACAGATAGACGACCATAGCAATTCCCTGTGTGGCCATATATATGATATCTTTAATCAAATAGGTATCAATGATCATGATAAATGAAAAAGGAATCAGTAAGGGTGTATAGACTAACAGGTATGGGTATCTGAAAATGGATGGCCTAAATATTCTTACCAATATTAATTCAGATGACAGTATCACAGATATAATGATGATATGTACAATATTGTGATATAACTGTTCATTAAAATTAAACTCTCCTGAATAGATAATCTGACTCAATAACCACAAAGATAAAGCTACTATCAAGCTGATTTTTAAGTCTTTATATCGATCAGATATCTTAGCGAATACTAAATAGATGCAAACCACTGAAGAAAGGAATAAAAAGAGTTGTCCCCACACGATGATGATTCCTTGAGTTTAGTTTTGGTTCCGTTGAGTAGCTCTTTTATTGATCTCTTTTTGATGTTGTTTCTCATTTTGATATATCAAAACCAGATCTGCAATTTTTTTTAACATGGCTCTCTCCTCTTTGATCATCATATTAGTTAAATCAAAAAGTGAAAATTCCTCTCCATTTCTGTCCCTCAGTAATTTCTCCCAATCAATCAGCACAATTTTTGTGAGGATATTTAAAAGAGCGGCCCTATGCTTTACAATTTTGTTGAGAACCCTTTGAATGTCATAAGGTTCTTCAGTCTCTTCAGTTGTAAACGTATCACGGTAGTTTTCAAAATCATTTAATTTCTGAATCCTATTCTCAAAGAGAACTTTTTCAATGATAGGTCTGAAATAGTGATGTTGAGCATGATCAATCAGGCGCAACATATTGAGAATGGAATACCCCTCGGGCGGATTTTCATCATAAGGTACGTTATCTATCAGATATTTAAGAGCTTCTGCTTCATCCTGAAGGTATGAAACATCATCAATGAGTGAGCTCAGTACTTCGCGACTTAACGTCTGTTTAATCATATTAAGATTATCCTATACAGACCATATTGATGACGCTTTTGAAGCGTCGTTTCTCTTCTGTTGTTCTAATAGATCGACCAGCGACAAACCTGTGTTCCAGTCTTTATCTCTGTCTCTCACTGAATGAATATTGTTATCTTGTTGAAAATTCCAGAATTGTCCGAATTGATTGTTTCGATACTCTTTCAGGTATTCAAGTCTTTCACTAACATCTTCTTTTGGTACTAACAGCCTCTGTTTATCGTAAACGGCATCTTCTCTGGATTCAAATACAATATCATAATCCTTACTCATAACAATTGCTTCTTCGGGACAAACTTCTTCACAAAATCCGCAATAGATACACCGAAGCATGTTTATTTCAAATTTTTCAGGGTATCTCTCCTTAGGATCATCATTTTCACTTGCCTGCATGCTTATGGCTAATGGTGGGCATGCACGTGCACATAATCCACATGAAACGCAACGTTCCTGGCCGTCATCTTCCACGAGAACCGGCCTGCCACGAAATATTGCCGGCGGATCCCACTTCTCTTCCGGATAATTCAGTGTGAATTGTGGGGCAAACATTTGTTTAAACGAATAGACCATCCCTCTAATTACTTCAGGTAAATAGATTTTCTCCAAAAAAGATAGTTTTCGTTCTCTATCATAGTCCTTACCTATTGAATTTGCTCCGGGTATTTCAAGGTTTTTCTGCATGCTAAAGTCGGATTGTGATGTAATGTGGTATTGCGTTCGTATTCGATTATTTCAAATCTAAAATAACCCTTTAATTGGTTCGATTCAAAAGATTGTCTATAAAATTTACACACTATTTTTGACGGAAAACCATCGTGATCGGTACACCTTCAAATCCGAAATGATCACGTAATGTATTTTCTATAAATCGCCGATAGTTTGGTGGGAGTTCCTGAGGGTTGTTCATAAAAAATTTAAATACCGGTGGATTCGATTTCACCTGTACGGCATACTGTATTTTGAGCTGTTTACCTCTCTTGACGGGGAGTTGTCTCTCTTTCAGAATTTTTTCAATAAATCGATTGAGTTCCGGTGTGGATATTTTCTTTTTACGCTGTTCGATCACTTTTTTTGATACTTCGATAACACGTTCGATTCTCTGGCCTGTTACGGCAGATATGGAGATAATGGGGATATAGCTGAGAGTTTGAACTTTACCATAGATGTATTCTTCAAATTCTTTCAGTAGATTGGTGTCTTTGTCCGGTACCAGGTCCCATTTATTTAAAGCGACCACAATTCCTTTGTTAAACTTTTCAGCTTCTCGGAGTATTCGTTTATCCTGTTCATCAAATCCTTGCATGGCGTCCAGTATAAGAACCACAACATCCGCTTCTTTGATAGATCGATCTGTGCGTACTGTACTGTAAAATTCAATATTTTCTTTTACTTTTGCCTTTTTCCGAAGTCCGGCCGTATCCACGAGAATAAAGACTTCACCGTTATAATTAAGCTGACTATTTACAGCATCCCGTGTTGTTCCCGGAATATCCGTAACAATACATCGGTCATTTTTTAAAAGTGCATTCATTAAACTGCTTTTACCCACGTTTGGCCTTCCAACAAAAGCGATCTTTGGGTACCCCGGATCTTCAATTGCGTCGGGTTCATCCGGTATCAATTCTACCACTTTATCAAGAAGCTCTCCTGTCCCGATACCACTGATAGACGACACCGGAAAGAGTTCATCAAAACCTAAACCATAGAATTCCACGCCTTCCATCCGTTTTTCTTCATTATCACACTTGTTTACAACTAAAAGAACCGGTTTATCCTGTTTGCGTAAAATTTCAGCTACAGACCGATCGAGAGATGTAATTCCCGTTTCAGTATCAACTACAAAGAGGATGACATCTGATTCAGTTAACGCCAGGTGAACCTGCTCCCGGATACCAGCTGTAATAACATCCTTTTCATCGGGTAAATACCCACCCGTATCGATCACAGAGAAATCTCTGCCATTCCAAAAACTCTCACCATAGTGACGATCCCGCGTTACCCCATAATCATCGTGGACAATGGCTTTTCGTCGCCCAATAAGCCTGTTAAAAAGTGTCGATTTACCTACATTGGGCCTGCCCACAATGGAAACTGTTGCTGACATGATTTTTTCCTAAAATACGATTGATTATTGGTACCTTCAGATATGAACACAATCTTTTCATACGAAGAATTGAACAACACTACTGCACTTTCCATTCATAAATAAGTTCAATATCAAAAATGAATTTTTTTAAATTGTTGAATAGAAAGTATTTTGTTTGGTAGCAGACAGAGTTCACAAATGAAACGTATACAAGTTAAGAATTTTTAGAGTAAGCTAATGTTACAAACTCTTTATAACTATTTCGGTTTAATCGGATCGCTGATCATTGCATTTCTATCTTTTATGTTCTTCGTATTCTGGATGGCGGGTGTTGCAGGAATCTGCACACGTGAACGTCCGGCTGTTCGGCAACTGATATTTTTAAGTTTAGCCATTTTTTTACCCATATACCCGGTTTTATGGGTTATAGCTGATATGATCAAACAGAAAAAAGAGCTGAGAAGACTTTGATTGTTAGTAATATTTCAATTCACTTCATCTAATTTTATCCGGCTATTGGGCTCCTCTAATTGACTATTTTGTTCCTCTATTAAAACCCAGGGTTCCAGCAATTGATCCGGAATTTCCTCTAAAAAACGGGAAGGATTGGAAAAATAATCACCGTATCTGCTTTGAAACAGAGCGGGATATGTAATAAAAAGATTCTCTTTTGCGCGTGTAATGGCAACATACATCAGCCGAATCTCTTCATCCATCTGATCCGGATCATCTATTGCATACCCTGATGGAATCACGCCATCGAGACATTGTATCAGGAAGACAGTGCTCCACTCAAGCCCTTTTGCCGAATGGATGGTACTTAGAATGAGTGGAGATTCATCTTTTTTGCCGGCTTCTGTATCTATTGCAGTCGCCTCAATTGGGTCGAGTGCGATCTCTTCAAGCATCGATTCAAGGGATCGATACGACCCTGAAATGTCTACAAATGTCTCGAGATCTTTCATTCGTTTTGGATAATCATCAAAACGTTTTTTGCAAAATATGGAATAATAGTCGACCACCACTTGAAGCTGCTCTGTGACTGAACCTGAACGATTTTTTAATGTTGTAAAGAGATCACCCAATGCTTTTAACTGAGTCAGATAACGTCCACTGACATTCGGTGCACGATCCGGCCGGAACGGATCTCCACCCTCTTGTTGAGCCCAAATAAAAAGCTCGTCAGCAGTTTTTGGCCCTATACCCTCGATAAGCATCAGAATTCTATTCCATGATATGGTATCCTTTGGATTCACCAAGACTCTTAAATGAGCCAGGACATCTTTCACATGAGCTGCTTCTGTAAATTTTTGCCCTCCATACTTGATATATGGGATATTTTTTCGATTAAGCATGACCTCCAGATCGAACGAATCTCGTCCGTTTCTAAACAAAACGGCCAGTTCGTGTAATTCACTTCCCTGTTCTCTCATATTCAGAATCATTTGAGTGATAAAACGACTTTGATCGTTCATATTGGCAGATTTAATCAAGCCGGGAAGGTCCCCCTCCTCTTTACGGGTAAAAAGTTTTTTATCAAATTTATGACTCGCCAGATCGAGTATTTTGTTAGCTAAATCCAGTATCTGTTGTGTGGAACGATAGTTCTCTTCCAGTTTGATCAGCTTCGTTCCGGGAAAGATTTCCGGAAACTGCAACATATTTTTATGATCTGCCCCCCGGAATGAATAGATGCTCTGCGCATCATCACCTACAGCCATAATATTTTTATGAATGGAGCTGAAAAGTCTGGCAAGGTCTGCCTGAATGGAATTGGTATCCTGATATTCATCAACCAGTATATGATGATGTCCAGATGAAATCCGTTGATGGATATCCGGATTACGAGTCAGTAGATTCCTGGTTTTTACAAGGAGATCATCAAAATCCATCACATAATTTTGATCTTTATAATCCCCATATTGTTTAAAAAGAGTTTCAATTTTCTCTATATGAACTGTAAACTGAGGATAATCATCTTCAATTGTCTCTCTAATACTCTTCTGCTTATTGACCGATGAGCTAAAAAGTGAATAGAGTGTTGATTTCTTCGGAAAACGGCTTCTGTTTTTGGAGATATCCAACCGGCTTCTAATCAATTGAATCGTATCCATCGCATCAGATACGTCTATAATGGTAAAGTTTTCCGGATATCCAATTTTTGGAGCGTATTGATGCAGTAGTTTACTGCAATAGTGATGAAAAGTACCCCCCTCTACCCTTCTGCATCGTTCATCGAGAAGTTGACTGGCCCTTCTGAGCATTTCATGGGCTGCTCGTCTTGTAAACGTTAGAAGCAGGATTTGTGATGGATCCACTCCGCTTTCTACGAGTCTTGCTACACGATAAACCAATGTCCGGGTTTTGCCGGTTCCCGCGCCCGCCACAAGCAGTGCCGGCCCGGTTTGATGCATCACTGCCTGATACTGAGCCTCGTTCAGGAGGTCTTCATAAGGAATGGAATACTCATTAGGTTGTGCGTCATCTTTAGAGAGTACAAACTTTTTCATAGCCCTAAATTACATAAATCTTTGTATATGTAAAAAATATGTTAAAGGTTCATCATACGAGTCGAAAATTTCAATACAGGGCGTAGGTACCTATTTGGTGTATAAAATAATATCCGGATTGGTCATGATGATTGTAGCCGTTCTTACGTGGCGATCTCATTATGAAGTGAGTGAGAAGGCAAAAGGCAGAAGGCAAAAGGCAGAAGGGATCTTAGTTGGATGTAATTGTAAATTGATCACCTTCTTCGACTTTAAACTCAAGTTCACGGCTCAATTCTTGGCCGCTGATTAAATCTTTGATAACCCAGGTCATGGTGTAGTTGTTTTTTCCAAGCGGGAGGTTGTCGAATTCAAGGCTTTCGCGAAAATGTGTGGCAGCTGTTGTAAACTCAAGGGTCCCGCTTAAAAGATTGTTTGTTTGCCGCAGAAAGGATAACAAACCCCCTTTGGGTTCAAACTGATACATAATTTCAAAGTGTGCAAATCCTGATGGATCTCTTTCAAGCCCAAAAAGCTCAAAATGGACCACCGGGTTTTGGTTTTCAGGTATGATTTGATCGTGCTTGATGATAAATGGAAACCGGGCTTCATCACGGTCGATCCGGTTGTAGCCAAATATCAGATCACTCATGACCAATTGTTGATCGCCCTCCCCCTCAAAATGTGATAAATGATCAAGTTGCCGTACCTCAACCCTGCCGAGACCTCTTAGTTCGTCTGGGAAAATTGAGGAGTTAATCGGTTCGGATTCCGGATGCTGATTGTTCAGTTTGGAATAGAACACTTGATTGGCTCCGCTCCCTAAATAGGGAATATCTGTGATTGTGATCGTTGGCCGTTTCGCTTCATTTTCCAGGTGCATAATGGGTTTGTCTCGAATACGTCCAACCTGAACCGTATCCGAATTATACAGCTCCACTCCTTGCTCTAAACTGTACCATTGGGATATCAAATGTATAATTTGAATCGAATCTATAGAAGCATCAAACATACTATCCAGATTTAAGGTCAGATCTTTCAAAAATGTAACGGTGGGCAGGGTTTCAATGAAAGTAATTAATATAGGCTGATTATTGTTATCAAACGATCTGTATTGATTAACATCGATCGGAATTTCAGGGATATGATCAAATGCAGCCGAATAATGAAGTGGCGCCTGCAATTGTCGTCTTGCTTCAATCTGATGATTGTTCGCCTTTAAATTTCTTGCCATGTTTTTCCATTCATAAATGGATCTTGGAATATTGGATACAAACAAATCTTTTTGGATCCGGTTATATGAATGCATAAAAACATCATCCTCAAACATTAAACGGCGATAAATAAGATATTGAGTTACCAGTGCAGGTGAAATCATTAATGTTCCGGACCGATATTGCCCGAGAGGAATCCAATCATCGATGGAACCAACACGTTTAAATTGATTCTTATCGTGTTCAGAAAAATAGAGCACTATACTTTCATCCATATAGTCTCTTGCGCTCTGATAAACCCAGATATTCATTGTTGATGAGAATGGAACCTGACCCATGTAATCGATTAATTTATAGGTGAATTTGTTCGCTCTTACACCAATATCTGTCATCGGAATATCTTTTTTTTCTTCCAACTTTAAGAAAAATTCAGTAACAAATTCGTTAATTTCACCTATGCTGAAATATAATGGTGGAGTCAATATTTTATCCGGTTCACCATATTTAATATAGGCTAAGCCTCTGTCGTCAACACCATTCGGGGAATCCGGATTAGAATATTTTAAACAAGCTTCATGAACCCGAATACGATGTTCAATGAGACGTTCATTTGTTAAGGTGACAGGTGTCGGATCTAAATAATTCCAGATCTTTTGTAATTGTTCCCCTATTTCTTGAAGATCAGCTTCTCCGATTAGATTCAAATATTCTTTTTCATCAGATTCGTTCAAAAGTGAAACATATTTTAAATCGTCAAAAAGGACATCCATATCATTGTCCGTATGTAACCCACTTGTAAGTGCACGCAAATATTGTGCAGTAGCTGATTCAAACTCGTTTTTAAGATTGTTTATGGCAACGGAATCCAGATTAGCAATTGCGACAGAGAGGCTTGGCAGATCATTTACTTCTATGAAAAGACTTGATGAAAATGAATAGCTTTTTGACGAAGTAGTAAGAAATAAAATAGCAGTGAGGAGGACTGTAATTAACAGACACAACCGTTTAAACCCGCTGAAGGGACAAATATACTTAAACTTGAATGAGTTGTTATTGATTTGTAATAACATAACTCACGTAATTGGGTACTCTTTTTTCTTAAAAAATAATATGATAAAAAAGGAAGTTTAAATCAAAAACCTCCTGATGGGTTAAAGTCAGATGGCAACAGATCAGCCATTCGCTCCAAAGCCCAGTCTCCATATAATATGACTTGATGTGGATTCATCAAATTACCGTAGTTGTCAACAAGTAGTACACTTAAGGAAGTAAAATCAATTTCTGATCGCAGTCGATTTCGATAACCAACGAGTAACGGTGTCTTTCGACTTGTTTCAACAAGAAACACCCATTGTTCTGTTTTGATGTTACTGCCATATCCCGATGCATGGCGTGTATTTACATGAGTGACTTCACCATTTTCAATATTGAATACTTCATCTGCCGTACCATTGATTAAACTTTGCAAAAAATGACTGAATGACCCGTCAAATGTCTTTTGCCTATTATTGACCCATGATTCCTGTTGTTCCGGTTCCATTTCTACAAAACGAGTTCTGTGATAATAAGCCCCATAATCATTTTTTGTATCATAACTGAACGAAACCAGTTCTGTAAACAACTCATAACCCAGTGCATGATTGATAATATGAAGTTCAGCCCCCGCAGTAGCAACAAGGTCTATTGTCTTTCTATTAACCGTGAATTCCAATACTTCAGGATTCATTATTTCAGTGTATCCGGCATTTTCAGACTGCCCAAGAAAAGAACGTTTAAAAAGACTGTAATGTTCAAGCCACTCCAGATCCCTTCTTGCTTCGACTACTATATCATCAAATATGAAAGTTTCGATATCAAGACGCAGTTCGCCGAAATTTTTTCTGCCACCGGCTTCTATTTCAAATGGTAAAATCAACTGTTCATATCCCACATATCTCACGACAAGTTCATAGATACCCGGCGGAACATTATTCAGGGTAAATCTTCCATCCGAATCTGAAGCAATACCAATCGTGGTGCCTGAAAGGTATATGGCTGCCGAGATGAGCGGCAGGCTGGATTCATCATCGATCACTGTACCGGTAACTGTACCTGCCGATGTCTGAGCATTAGTATTTGTTGTGGAAAGCAGGAATAATGCAATGAGAATGTTGAACCATGTATAGGATCGGGTATTCCTGTCCATTCGATGCAATTTGAATTTCCTATCCATTTTCAGAAGTATTTAGTTTGGTTTTTGGATAACCACCTCTGTTTTAACCGAATTTGCGATAAAACATTGTGTATGAGATTCATGATGGATCTCTGATATCTCCTTTTTGGATGGTTGATTACTGCCTGAAAACGATATTTCAGGACGTAAAATGACACGTTGCATAAATAATGTGCCGCCCTCTCCTTTTCCCATTTCTCCTACAGCCTGATCAATATAATGATCCACAACCCAACCTCTTTTTGCGGCAATAGATAGAAAAAAGAGCATGTGGCAACTTGACAGTGAAGCAACAAACGCTTCCTCCGGATCAATGTTCTCTTCGATAGATAGTGGCAATGGAACCACATTTGGTGAAGCGGATGCAGGAATCTTTAAACCACCATCAAATAACCAATCATGGCCCCGGCTATATCTGTTGTCTGTGAAGGTTTGGTCTCTGTCGCGTGACCATTGAATGGTGGCTTTGTAAGTTGACATCGTAATAAAAGATAATGGATTTTAATTAGTGCATACGGAATTCCGGTTAATCATTACCTACTACCTGAATAATGACCTCTCTTTTTCTGGGACGATTATCATGATCAATGATCACAATCTGCTGCCAGGTGCCTAAGATGCACTGATTATCACGAATGGGTACCGTAATTCCGGGTCCCATAAATGTGGATCGAATGTGTGAGAATCCGTTATCATCTCCCCATGTTTCGGAATGATGGGAACGCATATTCTGAGACGCAAAATCCTCCAGTTTTTCTCTCACATCTTTGACCAGTGCCGGTTCAAACTCCATTGTGGATACCGAGGCTGTGGAACCGACCGTGAAAATATGGCAAAATCCTTCTTTTATACCACTTTCATCGACAATAGAATTCACCCTAGCTGTTACATCATGAATATCCGAAAATCCTTTTGTACTGAGATAGATCTCTTTTGTAAAAATTTTCATTTTTTTATGATATTAAACACCCATTATGGTTTAAAATATTGATAGGTTAAATCCTTCGCCGGAAATTCTACGTAATCTATATGGCCTGTTTTTTTTATATTTATAGGATTAATATGAGGATCAGATTTCACTGAGAATTTCTTTGATCCATTCCCATGATTGATTGCGTGCAGTGATGTTTTCTTCAGAACCGTTCGGATCATCGCCCGTTCTCATGTATCCGTGTCCGGCACCTTCATATATACGATATTCGTAATATTTACCAAACGTATCCATCAACATTTCCGTCTCGGGAATCGTAGCGTTGATCCGTTGGTCATTCCCTCCATAGAAACCATACACAGGGCTCTCAATCTGTTCAATTCTCTCCTCATCCGTTGTCGCATTTCCATAAAATACGAGTGCCGCAGATAGTTCATCTGAGTGGGTTGCAAACCTAAAACTCTGAGAACCTCCCCAACAAAACCCGGACACTACCACAATCCCGTTTGCTGCCGGAAGAGAAGTCACATAATTTTGAACGGCAATCAGATCCTGTGTGATACGATAAGGATCAAGCTCATAAAGGGCATCACGTGCAGCATCTTCATTGGCAAAATCTGATGTTCTGGAGTGATTCTCATCAAAATCTGATAACAAATCGGGTGCAATTGCAATATAACCGGCTGCTGCAATCTGATCAGCGAAACTTCTGACCCAATCAGTCAAACCCCGGTTTTCATGAATCACAATGACAGAAAGTGCATTTTCAGATACTTCAGGATATACAACAAAGCTGTTAATCGTTCTATCTCCGTCCATCACCTGCACCCATTCATGGTGGCGCGGTGATTCCTCCAGTTGTTCAAGTGCGTAATCCTGAGCATAGATGTTCTGTGATATAAACAAGAGCAGTAGTATGGAGAATATTCCGATCTTTTTCATAATTAAATCGTTATTTGGATGAGATTTTAAAAGTTCTTGGTGTAAATGTAGTTATTAAATAGAATTTTTCAAGAAATCTTTCATTTTTGTTTCTGAATACGGTTTAGATTGTTGAATGTCAAAGCATTTGAAATTATTTAACATTTCGAAGGAGGTGGGTATGGAATACTGATTTGAATTAGGAAGTTATATTCTGATCAATTTAAATGAAATAATTGTCAAAATTACAGGACAGAAAAGATCATCAATTTAATTGTTGATTGACTTTATTCTCATATTGACATGATAAAACAATGTTCTCAAACTACTTTATATAAACCGTTTTTTTATTCACAAACTCATGAATACCCTCGCGGGAAAGTTCCCGCCCATACCCTGAATGTTTGGTTCCACCGAATGGAAGGCGTGGATCAGATTTTACAAGTTCATTAATAAAAAATGCGCCATCAGCTATTTTACCGATGTTTTTCCTTGCGCGTTCAACATCTTTGGTAAAAAGAGTTGTACCGAGGCCATATTTGGATTGTGATGCCAAACGAAATGCTTCATCTTCATCCTTTGCCCTGATAATGGCAGCCACAGGACCGAAGGTCTCCTCATCAAAAACCGGCATACCCGGCTTTACGTTGACCAAAACCGTCGGCTCATAATAAGCTTCCATTTGTTTACCTCCGATTAACAGCTTTGCACCCAGTTCGACAGACTTTTTCACTTGTTCATTGAGCTCATCTGCCAGATCTTTACGTGCCAGAGGGCCTATTTCTGTCTCTTCATTAAGGGGATCTCCACTCTTGAGTGATTTAACTTGTTCCAAAAATTTCGGTAAGAATTTCTCGTAAGCATCTCCCACCAATATAAACCTCTTTGCAGCGATACAACTTTGACCGGTGTTCATCATACGAGCAGAGACTCCGGTTTTAACAGCAAGATCCATATCAGCATCTTCCAGTACGATAAAAGCGTTGTTACCACCCAGTTCCAAAACCGATTTTTTCAGATATTTCCCCGCCAAACTTCCTACAGAACGTCCGGCTTTATCGCTTCCGGTCAGAGTCACCCCTTTTACAATATCATTGGCGATAATTTGTTCAATTTTGTCATGATGAACAATCAGTATTTGAAAAACTCCGTCGGGAAAACCCGCTTCCAGAAGTAATTTTTCGATGTGAGTTGCACATCCGGCAACATTTGATGCGTGTTTTAAAAGAGCCGTATTTCCGGCCATCAGTGCGGGTGCCGTAAAACGAAAAACCTGCCAGAATGGGAAGTTCCATGGCATAATAGCCAATACTGGTCCGATAGGATCATGGCTAACAAAACTTTCAGTGGCATCACTTTTAATCACTTCATCGGCCAGAAATCGTGCAGCGTTTTCAGCATAAAACTCACAAACCCATGCACATTTATTGATCTCTCCTTTTGATTCACTAATGGGTTTTCCCATTTCCAGGGTCATTGTCCGGGCATATATATCCACATTCTTCCTGAGCAACACCGCTGCTTTTTTTAGCAACTCCCCACGTTTCTCAATCGGTACATAGCGCCATGATTCAAAAGAGTCCTGAGATTTATGAAGGATTTTATCGATCTCTTTATTAGAATGTTGTGGATATTCATTTAATACTTTTCCGTTATAAGGGTTGATACTTTTAATAGTCATTGGTTTACTCTTATTGTTTCTGATCATTTACTGATTACTACTGAAGTCTGCAACGCAGCCAATTGCCAACCATTATCAGACATAATCATACGTTTGTGAACCTTATTTGTATCCTCTTGTCTTGGTTAGCGCCGATATTTGCCGATTGTTGAAGTTCCTGACCCATTACAATAGCAATGTTTCGGTTGAAAATGATATTTTCACATTTCAAATATTTTAAATTAAGTACTGAAGTTTTAATAAAATATTATGAAAATTTTAGAGACGCACATTTTACTATTTATTCATTTTCCAGTTTTCGACGCATGATACGATGGTCAATCGACCATTTCCCGGCTCCGTAGAAGAGATAGACGATTAACAGCATTAATATCAGAAGTGAATACTCCATTTCTGTGGTAGGACCAAAAAAGGTGCCACCGGCTCCGGAAAAATAATACGCCCCAACTATGACAATGGGTATTTGTACAAAAATAGCTAACCGTGTCAGAATCCCAAAAACGATCATCAATCCACCCAATAGATGGGCAAAGACCACATAATGAGCTACAACAAATGCATCGAGTGTAGTGGTATCTTCGATATGCTCATAGATGATTTCAAGATTTTCTACAAAATAATAGCCTTTATAGACCAATAAAAGACCCAAAAATATGCGCAGGCTTTCGATCCAGTGGTGACGATTTTCAACAGCCCATTGATTTAAAGATGTGCTTATGGATGCAATCATACTTAACCTCCCATTTTAATGACTTTAAATGGAACTTCGTACTTCTACTTCCTACCTGATAATGTACGAATTAAAGGCATCTAATCGTACTAAATCGTGGAATAGTGGCAGATTGAAACGTAATGTAGTTTAACCCGGTTTTACGACCAGGTTAACTATGCGCCCGGGGACAAAGATCTCTTTGACTATTGTACTACCGTCCAGATATTTTTGAATATTCGACTGCTGCTTGGCTAAACCGATTACAAACTCTTTGTCTTTCTCTTTATCTGACGGTATAGATATATTCGCCCTCACTTTACCATTTACCTGAACCGGTATATCAATGGTATCACTCTTCAGGTACTCCTCGTTATACTCCGGCCATGTTTTGTAAGCAAGACTTTCATGATAACCAAGTCTTTTCCAGATCTCTTCAGCGATATGAGGTGCGAATGGAGACAATAAGATCACAAATGGTTCAGCGACTGATCTTGGAAGTTCATTCCATCCGTTCGCTTCATTCACAAAGATCATCAGAGCCGAGATAGCGGTGTTAAACCGCATGTTTTCGATATCTTCAGTTACTTTTTTGATCGCTATATGCAACACCTTTAACTGCTCAGAAGTCGGATCACTTTTTGAAATGTTCAGCACATCCTCCTCTCCATCACCAAAAAAGAGCCTCCAGGCCCGGTTCAGAAAGCGGTTCACCCCTTCCACTCCTTTGGTACTCCACGGTTTTACCTGTTCAAGGGGTCCCATAAACATCTCATAGAGCCGTAAGGAGTCCGCACCATAATTTTTGACAACATCGTCAGGATTGATCACATTGCCGCGTGATTTGGACATCTTGTGCGCTTTGGAGTCGACTGTAATGGGAGTTCCTTTCATCACAAACCGATCTCCTTTTTTCTCAACGTCTGATTCAGAAACAGTGATTCGTTTCACCCCCTTTGAACCGGCAGCCTCGTCGGCGCTGATCATCTTTCCATCTTTTTCATAAGCGGTATACTCGACCTCCCCCAAAATCATTCCCTGATGAACGAGCCGCTTGAATGGCTCTTTGGTGGATACTACACCGCAATCATAGAGGACTTTATGCCAGAAACGGGCATACAGCAAGTGTAGCACGGAGTGTTCTGAGCCTCCTACATAGAGGTCAACCGGCATCCAATATTTTTCTTCACCCTGATCTACGGGTCCGCCGTTAAAACCGGGGCTGATATATCTGAGGTAATACCAGCATGAGCCGGCCCACTGAGGCATCGTATTGGTTTCACGAAGAGCTTTTTTGCCGGTTTCCGGATCGGTAGTTTCGACCCAGTTTTTGGCTCTTGCTAAAGGGGGTTCACCTGTTTTAGTAGGTTGAAAATCGTCAACTTCGGGCAGTGTTACAGGCAGATCCTTTTCCGGAACAGCTTTTGGCCGGCCATCTACATGAATAATTGGAAACGGTTCGCCCCAATAACGCTGACGAGAAAAGAGCCAGTCACGCAGTTTATAGTTTACACTTTTTTTCCCGACTCCATTTTCTTCAAGCCACTCGATGATCTTTGTTTTTGCATCCGTGATCTCCAAACCATTCAAAAAATCACTGTTTATTGCCGGACCATCTCCCGTATAAGCAGTGCCATCGAACTCCTCAGGTGGTTTCACTGTGCGGATGATCGGCAGATCAAAAGCTTCCGCAAACTCCCAGTCGCGTTCATCCTGACCCGGCACGGCCATAATGGCACCGGTTCCATAGTGTGCAAGCACATAGTCCGCTATCCAGATCGGTATCTCTTTTCCATTTACCGGATTGATGGCGTATGAGCCGGTAAAAACACCGGTTTTCTCTTTGGTCAGCTCCTGTCTTTCCAGGTCCGATTTCTGACCTGCCATCATATTGTATGTATGTACCGTTTCTTTTTGATCATCAGTTGTCAAAACATCAACCAGATGGTGTTCGGGAGCCAGAACCATGTAAGTGGCACCGAAAAGGGTATCGGGTCGCGTAGTAAAAACCTGTATCTTTTCTTCAGAATCCGGAATTGCAAAATCGATTTCAGCCCCGATCGACTTACCGATCCAGTTTCGCTGCATCTCTTTGGTCGATTCAGGCCACTCCAGTCCTTCCAGGTCTTCCAGGAGTCTGTCGGCATATTCTGTAATTTTAAGGACCCATTGACGCATCGGCCGTTTGACTACCGGGTAACCTCCCACTTCGCTCTTCCCGTCGATGACCTCTTCATTGGCAAGTACAGTTCCTAACTCAGGACACCAGTTCACAGGCTGTTCCGATTCGTACGCCAGGCCACGATCAAACAGTTTTTTAAAAATCCACTGAGTCCATTTATAGTAGTTGGGATCGGTTGTATTTACTTCCCTGTCCCAATCGTATGAAAAGCCGAGCATTTTAAGTTGCTCCCTGAAGACGCCGATATTTTTTTCAGTCGTATCACGTGGATGAGTACCCGTTTTAACCGCGTATTGCTCTGCCGGGAGCCCAAATGCGTCCCATCCGATTGGGTGTAACACATTGTAGCCCTTCATTCTTTTGTATCGAGCTAAAATATCTGTAGCTGTATATCCTTCCGGATGCCCCACATGGAGACCTGAGCCACTCGGGTAAGGAAACATATCCAGGATATAGTACTTTGGTTTGTCATGTTCCTCCGGTGTTTTAAAGGTCTTGTTCTCCAGCCAGTACTTCTGCCATTTCGATTCAATTTCAGAGGGATTGTAGCTACTCATTCAGGTTTTTTGTGTTTCATACTGATTTTTTGATAAGTATATAAACTAAGGAAATTTGAGGATAGATGATCTTAGAATTCAGACAAATGCTATCAATTCCTCATAGGTCATTGTGATACGCATCAATTCCTTATTAGTTCGCGTGATGCCCATCAATTCCTCACGGGTCCTTGTGATGACCATCAGTTCTAAATGAGTCCTCCTGAATTTATTTCAAGATCTCAAAAGGAAAGACTTTGTAGTATATCTTTCCATTGATATAGAACATACATTTACCAACATCCTGAACACGTAAGAATCTGATCTACATCAACATGACGCTTGGTAATGGAGATACAAAGTTTTTACAGCCTGACAGAGGAATCAATCCTCTTTACGCTGGCTAAACAACCAGTCAATGATATACTGATCATCATACGTTTGCAGCCACGCAAAATGGCCAACACCCGGATATTCCGTATAACCCGGCTGACCACCGGCATCCTGAATAGCCTGAATCATCTGTCTGGACATTTCTGCCGGAACAGTGGGATCATCTGCACCGTGAGTAACCCAAATCGGTATATGTGCAAAACGCTCAGCCGTTGAAGGTGCTCCTCCTCCACAAACCGGAATTGCAGCGGCAAATCGTTCCGGCCATCTTGCAAGGGCATCCCAGGTTCCGAAACCGCCCATGGATAACCCTGTGATATAAATACGGTTCTCATCCACATTGAAATTTTCAATAATCTGATCCAAAACTTCCATTGTCATCATTAAAGCCTTACTTGGTTCATCACCCAACACAAGCGGTTTTTCATCCTGACGGAATTGACCTTCAAAATTAGACCATCTGCCGTCAACCGGGCTTTGAGGTGCGATTACGATCGCTTTATAGGTTTTCATCCATTGATCCGTTACAAAATTCTGAACTCCCCATTTAAGCTGTGACACATTATCATCTCCTCTTTCACCTGCCCCATGAAGGAAAATCAGTAACGGATAACTCTGTGATCCGCTAAAATCGGGAAATGCAATTCGATAGTTCAACGTATCCCCCTCTTCATTTACATATTGTTGGGCATTAAACCGGTCAACTTGTGCCTCTAAAGGTTGGGCAGTCATCAAGAGAACAACAAAAAGAGTTAGAAACGTTTTCATAATCATCAATTTTGAATTAAAGTTTAAGCTCTATTTTAATGAATCTACAGGTAGAATTGAATAGAATTACAAAGTTTAACTACAGAATATATGATATGTCACAACTTCGATAATCATTATGTGATATTCACCGATCTGATCATTTTTTTTCTCCGACAGCAGTTGGAGAGATCAATCAAACCTTTTTGTCAGTCCCCTAAACTCATCAACTCTCCGATCCCGGAAAAACGGCCAAATCTGTCGTTGGCTTTCGATCAGGGAGTAATCGATTTCAGTATAAACCACTCCCTCCTCCTCTCCTGCCTGAACTAAAATCTCACCGAACGGTGCCGCAACAAATGAGTTCCCCCAGTATTTGGTTCCGCCTTCTACACCAACCCGGTTCACGCTTGCCACAAAACAACCATTGGCGATGGCATGGCTGCGCTGAATCGTCTGCCAGGCATCCAAAAAGACAGCTTTTTCCGTATCATTCTCTTCAGGAAGCGTTCCGATGGCTGTCGGATATACCAACAGCTCTGCTCCTTTCATAGCGGTCAAACGTGCGGCTTCAGGAAACCATTGATCCCAGCAGATCAAAGTTCCTATTTTACCTTCACTTGTATTAAAGACCTTAAAACCCAGATCGCCCGGCGTGAAATAGTATTTCTCATAAAATCCCGGATCATCCGGAATGTGCATTTTGCGATAGATTCCGGGTATTGTCCCATCCTTTTCGATCACTACCATGGTATTGAAATAGATCCCTGGCGCTTTACGCTCAAATAGCGGCAGCAGGATGACAACTTGCAGCTGTTTGGCCAGTTTACAAAAATGATCGGTCGTTGGGCCGGGAACCGGCTCCGCCCATTCAAAGTATTTCTGATTGATCTCACGACAGAAATAGGTGGTTTGGAACAATTCCTGCAGTGCAATCAGCTTCGCGCCCCCATTTGCTGCTTCCGATACAAAGTGTTGTGCTTTATCCAGATTTTCGGCGAGATTTTCACCACAACTGTATTGTGGCAGGGCGATTGTTGTTTTATCAGATTTTTCTATTTCCATTTCTTTAACACGGTTCAGGAACAGATCACATTTTTAATACGAAACACGTAGTGATCATTCTATCAAGGTATGTAGTGTACCTTTTTCTGCACGACACGATAATCAATAATAGATAAATTAACCTTTGTAAAAAAATCAAGAGGGTCAATTCTCTATTGATGATTTCTTCCGATCACACTTACTCTTCCTTTTAATTTGTAAACAGTACTACAATTTTTTTTGTATAACATCTCTCCCAATTTTTATCGTTATTGGTTATACTAGATATAGTAATGTACTTCACACTACACATTCAGAATAGCATGACAAATCTAAAACTTAAAGAAAAAGCCAAAAACCTTATCAATGAACTCCCGGAAGGTGCAGACTGGAATGATTTGATGTATAAAATTTATGTCCGGCAATCGATTGAACAAGGCCTGAAAGATGCTGAGGAAGGAAAAGTTAAAACACACCAGGAGATTAAAAAAAAATTTGACCTTCGTGCATGAAAATCTTACATCTTTACGCTTTTACGGTTTAAATTCCTATAGTATCAATTGGACCCCCCCCTTTATCCCCCCTTATTAGGGGGGACTTTTAACGCACTTTGAATATGCTTACCTTTATAGTTGTCTGAAATTATGTAAAAAAGACAATTCATAATCGATTTTAGAACAGATGAAAACCGTATCCATACCCGATTTTAGCCGGACGATTCCCATCGACAAAGTGGGTGTTGAAGAGCGTGTAAAGAAACTAAATACAAGAAGTATCAAAAAAGAGTCCAAAATTCAGGCTCTGAAACTGGCTTTAAGTATGATCGACCATACCACACTGGAAGGCAAGGATTCACCCGGTAAGGTGATCCAGCTCTGCTCCAAAGCGAAAAAACCATACGCCCCGATACCGGATTTGCCATCTGTTGCCGCAGTCTGCGTCTATCCGAATATGGTATCGGTCGCTAAAAAGGCCCTAAAAGGCTCAACGGTTAAAGTAGCCAGTGTGGCAACGGCTTTTCCGAGCGGAATGACTCAACTGCAGGTGAAACTGGATGAAACGAGATTTGCCGTCGATCAGGGTGCTGATGAAATTGATATGGTGATTTCACGAGGTGAATTTTTGCGTGGGAACTACCCATTTATTTTTGATGAGATAGCATCTATTAAAGAGGCGTGTGGGGATTCACATCTGAAGGTGATCCTTGAGACGGGTGAACTGGAAACACTTGAGAATGTTCGAAAAGCGAGTGATATCGCAATGCACGCAGGAGCCGATTTTATTAAAACTTCCACCGGGAAGGTATCCCCTGCTGCAACGCAACCGGTTACTCTCGTGATGCTGGAGGCGATCCGGGATTTTTACCTCGAAACCGGACAAATGGTCGGCATGAAACCCGCCGGCGGCATCCGTAAAGCGAAAGAAGCGTTACAGTATTTGGTATTGGTAAAGGAGACATTAGGTGCTGCATGGCTCACTCCTGATCTCTTCAGGTTCGGAGCCAGCTCTCTGACAAACGACTTGCTGATGCAGATTGTGAAACAGCAGACCGGGGTTTATCAAAGCATCCACTATTTTTCCAACGATTGAGACAATAAAGATTCCACGATTATGTCTAAACAAACAAAAGAAAAAGATACTAAATCGCCTGACGTGGTAAACGGTATAAAAAAACCGAGTTCTCCGAATGCGGATTTGAAATTTGATTTTAAATCCTTCTGGAACTATAGTGATGCACCGGAGAGCAGTGATTTTGTAGAAATCAGGGAAGAATATGGGCATTTCATTGACGGTAAGTTTGTAAAACCGGTAAAGGGACGAACGATGGCATCGATCAATCCGGCTACGGGTGAAACCCTTACTCAATTTGCAGAAGGAACGTCCGAAGACATCGACAAAGCCGTGAAGGCAGCGAGAAAGGCGTATAACAAAACGTGGTCTAAGTGTTCCGGAAGAGAACGGGGAAAATATATTTACCGTCTTGCAAGGATGATCCAGGAGCGATCCAGAGAACTGGCTATTACGGAAACTCTGGATGGCGGAAAACCGATCCGTGAATCAAGGGATGTGGATGTCCCGCTCGCAGCCGCCTACTTTTTCTACTATGCCGGCTGGGCGGATAAGTTACAGTATGCAATTCCCGGAAAAAAACCGGAACCATTGGGTGTATGCGGACAAATTATCCCATGGAACTTTCCCCTGTTGATGCTTGCCTGGAAGATAGCCCCTGCCCTGGCTGCCGGGAATACGGTTGTGCTCAAACCGGCCGAGACGACTCCCCTTACAGCACTTAAATTTGCGGAGATTTGCAGGGATGCAGGCCTGCCTGAAGGTGTGGTGAATATCGTTACTGGCGCAGGACCAACCGGTGCCGCACTGGTGGATCATCCGGATGTGAATAAAATTGCATTTACAGGCTCAACCGAAGTAGGTAAAATCATTCAGAAATCGCTGGCAGGCAGCGACAAGAGATACACTCTGGAGCTTGGAGGTAAAGGTGCCAATATCATATTCGAAGATGCCCCGCTCGATCAGGCTGTTGAAGGAATTGTGAATGCTATCTTTTTTAACCAGGGACATGTCTGCTGTGCCGGCTCAAGGCTGCTGGTTCAGGAAGGTGTGGCTGAAAAATTAATTCAGAAGTTGAAAGACCGGATGGAAACCTTAATTGTGGGAGATCCGATGGATAAAAACAGTGATATTGGTGCGATTAACTCCAAAGCGCAGCACGATAAAATTTTAAATTATCTGGAGATCGGAGTGAAAGAAGGGGCAACGATGTATCAGAGCCGTTGTGAACTGCCGGAGAATGGTTACTTTTGTAAACCTACACTATTTACGGATGTGAGTCAAAGCCATCGAATTGTACAGGAAGAGATTTTTGGGCCTGTGTTAACCATTCAGACATTTCGCACTCCTGATGAAGCGATTGAGAAAGCGAACAATTCACAATATGGACTGGCTGGAGGTATCTGGACCGACAAAGGATCAAAAATATTTAAAATGGGCAGTAAAATGCGGTCGGGTGTGGTTTGGGCAAATACGTACAATAAATTTGACCCCACCTCTCCCTTTGGAGGGTATAAAGAGAGTGGCCTTGGCCGTGAAGGGGGGTTACAAGGGTTATACGGATACCTTAAAAATTGAATCGTTATGATTAACAAGAACAGCGAATTCAAGCACGATCATAGATGATCCGTGATTGTTTAGAATCAAAACCGGAAAGTAATGACTGACAGATTGGAAATATTAAAGACCTATAAAACCTATGTTGGAGGAGCCTTCCCAAGAAGTGAATCGGAAAGAACCTATCAGGTAACCAATCAAAAAAGTGTTCATATCGCAAATGCGTGCAGGTGCACTCGCAAAGATGTTCGAAACGCAGTAGTTGCAGCAAGATCAGCTTTTGATGGCTGGAGCGGACGTTCAGCTTATAATCGTGGTCAGGTTCTCTATCGTATCGCAGAGATGCTGGAAGGGAGGAAAGACCAGTTTGTGAAAGAGTTAGAGAGTTCGGGAGTTTCGATAAAACAAGCGTCCAGGGAGGTAGAAACATCGATCGATCGGTTGATCTATTATGCCGGCTGGACGGATAAAATTAGTCAGGTTTTCGGAACGGTAAATCCGGTGGCCAGTTCACATTTTAATTTCAGCCTTCCGGAGCCGACCGGCGTGGTCGGTGTGATTTCATCGGATGATACACCCTTGCTATCGATTGTATCGTTGATTGCACCTGTGATCGCATCCGGAAACACGCTGGTTCTGCTGGCATCGGAAACAAATCCATTACCTGCGATTAGTTTTGGTGAAGTGTTACATGCATCAGATGTCCCCGGCGGAGTGGTGAATATCCTTTCCGGCTATCGTGATGAGATGGTAAATGCACTGACCGAACATATGGATGTGAATGCTATTTTAAACAGTGTATCGAATGAAAATTTAAGGAAACAAGTTGATGAAAATGGAGCTATAAGCGTCAAACGGGTATCACATATTTTCGTAACGAATTGGTTTGATAATGAACAACTTGAACAACCCTATCTGATACTGGACTTTATGGAAACGAAAACGACATGGCATCCTGTGGGTGTTTAATAGACAACTTATGGTTAGACATTCATATACATTTACGCTGTATTCTTTATTAACATTCATCCTTTTGGCAGTTTTAATACTCTCTTCATGTAGTTCATCTGAGCCGTTGATCAGTGAGGAAGAGGAGGAAAAGATGTCTCAAATGGATCGAGATGAGATTGCAGAATATCTCAGAGAGGAATTGGATGAAACCGAATATCTGTTATTTGAAAACCGTAGTTTTTTATCTGATCGTTTTTCAACATTACAACATGATATGCCTGAATCTTATCTCAAAGAAGTGGTTCAGGAAGAGCGTGTTATAGATGAGCGTGTAGGATACAGGGTCCAAATCCTTTCAACACGCGATGTCGCATTAGCCGATTCCACCAGGGATGAATTTCGTGTTTGGGCTTCAGAACGGATAGAGGGTCACGAGATTGATGCCTACATTTTTTTCCGCCAGCCCTTTTACCGTGTCCGGGTTGGTGATTTCCGCGCACGAGAAACGGCTATTGAAGTATCCAGCTTTCTGAAAAACCGATATCCGGATGCCTGGGTAGTTCATGATTTGATTGAACCGGATAGAGTTCCTGCGGATACCACGCAGATACGGCTCTTGGAGTAATAGATAAAAACTTTAGATTGCAGGTTTGTGATTGCAGATTTCAGATCTTAGATCTAAAGCTTGAATACTACGATCATACATTAAATCTAAACAACATAACATCGCCGTCTTTCACAATATACTCTTTCCCTTCCTGACGCATTTTACCGGCTTCTTTGGCGGCTTTTTCAGATTTTAATTCGGCATAATCTTTATAAGCGATGGTTTCTGCACGAATAAATCCGCGTTCAAAGTCAGTGTGAATGACCCCTGCAGCCTGTGGGGCTTTAGTACCCTTTCGTATCGTCCATGCTCGGACCTCTTTGGGGCCGGCTGTGAAATATGTGATTAAACCGAGATTTTCGTAAGCTGCTCGAATCAGACGATCTAAACCTGATTTATCTATACCAAGTTCTTCCATGAACATCTCCTTTTCATCCGGTTGCAGTTCTGCTATTTCAGCTTCAATCTTGGCACAAAAAATCACCAGGTTATCGCTGAATTGATCTGCAATATTTTGAACCGATTTTACATACTCATTTCCACTATTGATCTCATCTTCTGCCACATTACATGCATATAACACCGGTTTAGCTGACAATAAAAAGAGATCCTTATACAACTCCCTCTCTTCCGGTTCTGCATTGAAAGTTCTGGCGGTTTGTCCGTCTTGAAGGTGTTCAACCAACTTTCCGATCACTTCTGTTTGAGCTATGATCTTCTTATCCCCTGTTTTGGCCTGTTTTCTCAGAGTATCCAATCGTTTTTCGACAGCCTCCATGTCTTTCAGGATCAGTTCATCCTCAATAATGCGGATATCCCTCTCCGGATCAACAGAACCTTCAACGTGAATAATATCATCATCATCAAAACAACGAACCACATGTACGATAAGATCCACTTCACGGATATGTGATAAGAATGCATTTCCTTTACCTTTACCCTCAGAAGCACCCTTTACCAGGCCGGCAATATCGACAAATTCGATTGTGGCAGGTACAACCTGCTTGGGTTGGACCAGATTGGTTAAATGATCCAGTCGTTCATCCGGAACCTGAACGATGCCCACGTTGGGGTCGATGGTACAGAAAGGAAAATTTGCCGATTCAGCTCCGGCGTTGCTCAGCGCGTTAAACAGGGTTGATTTACCTACATTTGGTAAACCTACAATTCCACATTTTAAATTCATATATATTATTCTGTGATGGTGTTATTTCTAAACAGATCAGCTTTTGCTGAATTGTGCAACAAGCTCATCATAATGAGTTATTTGATTTGCCTTCAGATTGTGAAATCTATGATTGTATCAAAGAGTAAAACGGCTACTACCGGAGTTCATCTGAAGTTTTTTGTTCAATAAAAGTTTCGTCCGGCAAGATCAGGGCGGTCAGTTTTCCCATACCCAAATCATTATAGACACAACCGGTGTCGATTCCGATCATTTTCGGTTTTCGAATGGGAAACGCTCGAGGAGTGTGGCCAAATATAATTGTTTTTTCCCACACTACTTCTAAAGCATTCAGGTGGTCACGTCCCCATAAGAAGTAAGTTTCCGAATCCGGATCCTGTTTGCTTTTTTTGATTGTTTGATAAGGTGGAGCCCCTGCATGTACAAAGAAATAGTCGTCTGTTTCATAATAGATGAGCGTATTTTTAAAAAATTCAATATGTTCATCCGGCAGGTCTTCAGCAATTTGGGCGTCATTATAGGAATTCAGAGTTTCTCTCCCACCATTCATGATCCAGAGATCAAGCTTTTGATAGTAGATCGAATTGAGCAGCATCTGTTCATGATTGCCTCTCAAAAAGATACATTCTCTATCTTGTTGAACCTTCAGCAGAAAGTCGATAACCCCTTTGGAATCGGGACCGCGATCAATATAATCACCCACAAAAACGTGCGTAAACTCTTTATAAGACTCCAGTCTTTCCCAAAGATCTTTCAATGTTTTTGCACATCCGTGGATATCTCCAATTGCTACGATTTGATTCTTCATCTATTTAATTCCGGAAGTTTCAATCAAACCCCTACCCTTTTTCAGAATTCGATTTTCTTCAATCAAACTACTCAGGATGGCATCCAGGATTCCGTTTACAAAATTGCCGCTTTTACGAGTTGAATACTCTTTAGCCAGCTCTATCGCCTCGTTGATAGTCACTTTTGTTGGCACTTGATCAAAGTATAGAAGTTCTGAAATAGCCATTCTTAAGATCAATTTATCCATGATTGCAAGTCGATGAACTTCCCAATTTTTGATATGCTGATCGATGATCTGATCGTAGTCCGAAGCATAGTCGACTGTAGTTAGAAGAAGTTTTTCTGCAAATTTAATCGCATCTGTATCATCTTTAAGCGAGTCTTTAATGATGAGTTTAGTGGCTTGTTGGGTACTGTTTTTGCCAACATCTACTGCGTAAATAGCTTTAAGTGCCGCTTCCCGTGCTTCTCGTCTGTTATGCATTCTTATTCGTCGTTTTTCAAAGAAATGTAAAATACGAACCTTTATCCTTAGCTGAAAGAAGTTTTCTATTGCGATTCACTCCAAAGCATTGCTATATTTTGTCCTGTTCAGGTTTTCGGGTTTATAGCTCAGTTGGTTAGAGCGCTACGTTGACATCGTAGAGGTCGGCAGTTCGAATCTGCCTAAACCCACAAGTAAAGATGATTTCAGATCTCAGAATGTCGAATGTCGATCTCAGAAGTGAGAAGTTGTTGATTGATAAATACCTGATCTCTAAGGATTAAAAAATAAACCCTACTCCATTCAATTTATTGCCCTGACCTGATTATTGACATTTTCTTTCGTGGGTCTTTTTCCTTTTCTCATATCCCTCTACATTTAACTTAATTTTCCCTGACTCAACTGCTTTCTACATTTACATTGGGTAAAAAAAGTTTTGTAAAAAAAGCCACAGAGAGTAAATTGAAATTAATTCATAATATCACCTGATATTGGGGTTTTTATTTAATCTGAGTATTATTCTAAAATCCATTTCTGAGTCGGACTTTTAGTTGATTAGGTGTTACTACCTCTGTTTCAATATCTGCAGTTTAAACTCAATTAATCATTATTAATTAATTTGATCGTATGAAAAAGTTTGTCAAAGCCAGGCTTAGCGGGATGATGTTTTTGGAATTTTTTATCTGGGGAGCCTGGTATACGGCTATTGCCGTTTATATGGGAGAGGTAGGAATGGGACATTTGACACACTGGCCATACACCGTATTTCCGCTCGCGGCTATTTTTGCACCCTTTTTTATTGGTTTGGTTGCCGACAGATATTTTGCGACACAAAAAGTTCTGGGAACACTTCATTTTCTTGGGGGGATCTTTATGCTTATGACTCCCATGTTTTCAGATAATCCGGTGATGTTCATCACCATGCTGTTTCTTTTTAATCTCTGTTATACACCCACAATCAGTCTGGCAAATACGTGTGCTTTTCACCATATAGAGGATCAGGAAAAAGAATTTCCGCTGATTCGGGTTTTTGGAACAGTGGGTTGGATTGCATCGGGTCTGATTGTGAGCTTCGGCCTGGTTTATTTTGTATCAGGAGATATGATTCCGGAAGCCACAGCACTGCCTTTATATCTCACTTCTGCCGCCAGCTTTTTGTTTGCAGCGATGACTTTTACCCTGCCTCATACACCACCACCCGCTAAAGGGCAGACTGTTTCATTGCGTAGCATTGCCGGTTTAGACGCGCTCAAGGAGTTGGGAAGTAAATCATTTTATGTTTTTTTAACCGCTTCCCTCCTGCTATGTATTCCTCTTGCAGCTTATTATAATTTCACCCAGGTCTATCTGACCGATACCAACTTTCAATATGTAGCCGCCACACAGACTTTGGGTCAGGTTTCGGAAGTTCTCTTCATGGTACTGATGCCTTTTTTCTTTATTCGTCTCGGTGTAAAGTGGATGCTTGGAGCTGGTATGTTGGCCTGGTTTCTGCGTTACGCACTATTTGCTCTGGGTGCACCGGAGCCTACTGTCT